>JANMVK010000449.1:0-5399 GCA_031392725.1 Pseudobdellovibrionaceae bacterium | reverse complement strand
GGTAGTGGGAGCACCGTAAACGCCTTTCTGCCTGTCACCGTGCCTGGACTGCAGGGTGCGAAGCAGGTTTCCACCGGAGTCTATCATTCGTGCGCCATCACCGCGCAAGACACCGTCGTTTGCTGGGGCGGAAATCCTTATGGAGAGCTGGGTAACGGAACCACAACGAACAGTCTTACTCCTGTCGCCGTCAGTGGTTTGCAAAACGTAAAAAAACTGGCGTCGTCGTACTACCACACCTGCGCGCTCACAAATCAGGGCGCGGTTTATTGTTGGGGTGGAAATTTCGTGTCGACGGACGTGGGTCAGATCAGAGTGTTGAGCTCCACTCCAGTGTTGATGGCGAATTTGCAGGGAGCGAAATCCATTGAAGGCGGTTACGTGCATTTTTGTGCGATCACCGCGCAGGACACTGTGGCCTGCTGGGGCAATAATGTAACCGGTCAGCTGGGCAACGGCACCGTAGTGAACAGCGATACCGCAGTGGCCGTCTCAGGCCTGCAGGCGATTAAACAAATTACGGTTGGCTCCATTCACACTTGCGCCCTCACCGCACAGAACACGGCCGTATGTTGGGGCGCCGTCGTCGGGCAATTTCAATTTACCGCTGGACCTCCAGTCACCACACCCATGGCGATTGCGGGTCTAACGGGTTTGAAACAAATTGAGGCTGGAGAACGGCATACTTGTGCTATCACCGCGCAAGATACGGTCGTATGCAGCGGGGCAAATGGGTTCATGCAATTAGGCAACAACTCCACCGCCAGTAGCTCTGTACCCGTGGCTGTGATCGGGCTTGCGGGAGTAAAGCGACTGGAGTCGGGCGCCTTCCACACCTGCGCGGTGTCGACCCAAAACGCCGTCAACTGCTGGGGCTACAATATCAGCGGTCAACTGGGCAACGGCGCGGCAGTGAACAGCGGCACTCCAGTGGCGGTGACCGGATTGAGCCTCAAAAATTAGTCTAAAAAAATTGCTCCCGCGGTGGCTTGCCGGTGAATTTCAAGATGTTGCGTGCAACGAAATCTCTGGTCACCTGATCATCGCACGGTCAGAAACGCTCACATTACGGTGCGAAGTCCGGCTGCTGCTCAGGGTGCGCCTTTTTGACCGCGTCTAATTTCAAACAGGCTTCTTCAATTCGCGAAATAATCGGAAACTTCTCGGTCATCACGCCAAAGCGCCGGGCGGTGAGGCACTGCGGAACTAAAAAACAATCGGCCGCGGAAAATTCTCCTCCGAAACAATAGGTGCCAGCGCTCGACTGTATGATTTTTTCCAGACCTTCCAAACCCTTCTCAATCCAGTGTTGATTCCACCTGACCACATCCTCTTTGGACCGGTGCAATTCTTTTTCTAAATATTGATTCACTTTTAGATTTTGCAGAGGCTGAATCCCGCTATTGATGACTTCGCACACCTGCAGCACGCGGGCTTTTTCCTTGGGGTGCGACAAAAACAGCGGCTTGATCGGAAACATCGCATCGACGTACTCCAGGATCGCCACACTCTCCGCCACCAAGAAACCTTCATGGTCCAAAGCTGGAACATGTCCCATGGGATTGACCTTAAGGAACTCCGGCTTGTGCTGTTGTCCGCCATCTTTAGTCAAATGAACCGGAATATACTCAAAATGCAGGCCTTTCCAATGGAGACCGATGCGGACCCGGTAAGAAGCGCTGCTGCGAAAATAAGAGTAAAGCTTGAGCATAATCCTTCCCCGTATAAGATGGGCCCATGAAACTAGCTAGCCTCAAATCAGCCGTATCCCGTGATGGTGAACTTATCGTTGTTTCCCAAGACAATCAAAGAGCCATTAAGGCCACACACATTGCGCCATCCCTGCGCGAGGCCATTGAAGACTGGTCTAAAACCAAGCCGAAATTGGAAGTCTTGTATCAGCAGCTCAATGACGGCAAAGGCAAAGAAACCTTTAAGGTCAATCCCACGGATTTACATTCGCCGTTGCCGCGTTCGTTTCAATGGGTCGATGGTTCGGCGTTTATTCATCACGTAAAATTAGTGCGCATGGCGCGTAATGCTCCGTTGCCGGAAACTTTGGAAACCGTACCTCTTATGTACCAGGGCGGAAGCGATGCCTACTTAGCGCCGTTCGAGGACATTCCGCAAGTGGATTTCGCCCATGGAACCGACTTTGAGGGCGAAGTGGCTGTGATCGTGGATGACACTCCAATCGGAGTGACTCCTGAGCAGGCTCTCAAAAAAATTATTTTATTTATGATCGTGAATGATGTTTCGCTGCGTGGCCTGGTTCCCGCCGACCTGGAACACGGCTTTGGGTTTTTGCAGAGCAAACCGTCTTCGGCATTTGGTCCCATGGCCGTGACTGAAGTGGAACTCGGCGGATCCTGGATTGACGGGCGCATTCATTTGCCGTTATCGGTGGAATTCAACGGCCAGTTTTTTGGCAACGCCAACGCAGGAGCCATGCATTTTCATTTCGGACAATTGATCGCACATGCCGCCCGCACCCGCCCCCTCACAGCCGGAACGATCGTGGGCAGCGGCACGGTCTCCAACGAAGACATCACCAAAGGCAGCAGCTGCCTCGCGGAAAAACGCATGCTCGAAAAAATTCATGAGGGCGTAATCAAAACGCCGTTTATGAAAGTGGGCGACAAGATCAAAATTGAAATGATGGATCAAGAGGGCCGTAATATTTTCGGCACCATCGAGCAAAAGGTCGCGGCTTACTTGCCGCCGAATTGAACCCACAAACTAGTGACAAAAGTTAAAATCCGTCCCGTGGTTAGCACTTTGTCGAGCCAATATAGCCGCGTGCGCGTGGGTTTTCCCCGCGACAACTGGTAACCGGCCCACACCGTGGGGAAATACAATATGACCGTGGTCACCGCGATGGGCACGTGAACCTCCAGCGGCAAAGGCATTTCGCCGCCGATCTTGCTCAGCGCCTGGCGGCCAATCACCAGTGAAAAAACCAAAATCAAATCCGCGCCGAACGCGGTCAGCATCAGTTTGCGGTGTAATAAATTATTTTTGAAACAGAGCGAGCGCCCGTAAAGAAAAACAATTAGAATTATAAAACTCGCGATGTTTGCCAAAGTTGCGGATCCTTCTCTTTACGGCGCGCAGTTGTTGTCTTTAAGCTTGCCTTGGCCGGCGTCAATCATCAGCTGCAGATAGGTGAGAGTCGGATAGCTGACGGTGATCCGGTCGCTCAGAGTTGCGCCACGGGCGGTGACTTTTTCCTGAGCTTTGGCCTTATCCTTATCATTCTTTTTATCGAGCGCGTTTTTTATTTCGGGAACACTGTAGACGGCGTTGTCCAAGAAGCGGGCGAAGCTGGAGCTCACGAGAGCCCGGCTCTGCTCATTGACCCGGCCGACGAGGTAAGACTTCCGGATCCGGCGCTCCTTGGGAAAAATTCCGCAGGAGGGAACATCACGCACCACTTTACTAACGGTTATTAAGATTTGTCCGCGGTTGAGCATGGAATAGGTCCGGCGTTCACCCACAACATCGAGGCTAGTCCCGACCAAACGAATCGAGTTGGGACTCTTGCCACCGAGAATCTGAAATCGCGACGTAGACCCTGGAGTGGGGCCCATGAACACGACGGTGGAACAACCGGATTGCTCCAAGATCACCATTAAATCATGGATCTGAAACGAACCCACGATCTCTTTGCCGGGTTGAACTTCATAAATCTTTTGCTTAGTGGTGCCTTTAAAAAAGTAAGCGGCCTTCTGCAACGTCACATCTCCACTAACGGATTCCATGCGGGGTTCGTTGGCGTCTTGGGCCTCACCACCGGTGGTCTGAACAAAGTCAAAATCCGAAGCATGAACGGACACTAAGTTGTCACCCACACCGGTAATCAAATTCAATAAATTGGGAAGAATCAGACAGGTCGGTTTGCCTTTGTCGTCTTTGCCCATAAGCTTGGCGTAAGCGTCTTTATCGGTGGTCCAATCACTGACTTGGCCCTGGGCGCGTTGATTCTTGCCGATGGACATCTTTTTCTGCTTATTGCCACCACCGCAGGCGGTGAGACCAACAACCAAAGCTCCGATTAAAAGCGCGCGAACGTTCAACATAAAGTCCTCCAGGGACGCCTTTAGAGCAATATATAGACCAGGCCCCCTTACAATATAAGGGGGGTTTGATGACGGATTAGGGCGTTTATTCGCAGGTGACGCCGAATTTACAGCCGATCAGCGCGCTGAGATTTTGGCAGGCGATCTGCTGAATGTTGTCCGGAAGTACGTTTTGCTGGGCGCAAACTTGCTGATCATGGGGAGTTTGGCCACCTGAGCATTTAACCACTTCAACGGTCTGTTTCCATTCACAGCCGAAGACGGGGTTGGCGGCCTCACACGACATCTGACTGTAGGTCCTGCCATCGGACATGACGTAGGAATTGCCGGAGTGGATGCGGCACACCTGTTCGTATCCAGCCTGAGTGCGGGCGCCGGGCTCACAGCTCGAGCGGCAGTTTAGAGCATTGGCATTTGCCGAGACGATAAAAAGCGCGGCGAAGATCATTGATGTCATATATACCTCTTTGGTTTTGTTCATTGGGGACTGCAATCAAGTAGCGCTTCGGCATAGGCGCGGTCAATATCAGCGGCGCCCAACCAACCAGTTTTCTGTGAAACACATTCACTTATTTTCTCACTCGGGAAGGTGGGAACCACGCCAGCACCCTCAGGGCTGACACCCAAGGGAGAATAAAATTGTTGAATGGTGTAACCGACGATCAATTCAGGCCGGCCGTTCATTGGAACGTATTCTTGTGCCATGCCTTTGCCGAACGAGCGGTGTCCGACGATCCACGCGCGCTGGTAATCACGTAAAGCTCCCGCGACGATTTCCGAGGCGCTCGCCGAGGAACCGTTGATCAGCAGGGCCATCGGCATGTCCGTTTCCTGATTGGTGACCGACCAACGCCATTGCATGTCGTTGTTCAGGGGGAAGCCGCTGTCCTCAACCCACTGGTGCATGTCGGGTATCAGGGGAGCCACATCCTTCAACCCGACGATGGGTTTTGGCCCGATCAAAAGACCGGCGATGCAAATGGCAATCATGCGCTGGCCGCCGGGATTGTCACGCAGATCGACTATTAGGCGATCCACTTTCGCGGCCTTAAACCGGATCAGTTCATTGCGGAAATCGCGGCACAGGCCGGTGGGATAAAAGTTTTTGAGTTTGATATAGCCGGTGCGTTTGCGGCCGTTGCCATTGGTGATTTCGGAGGTGAGAGCGTCTGGATCGTCCTGCGACCGCCGCCATTGCTCGGCGGTAATCACGCGGGCGTATTTGTCGTGGGCGCGCAATGCGGACGTCAGCCGCTTCGCCTCATCTTCAAGTGCTGTTTGAGCCGCGGCGGTCAAGCCGAGACCCAGCCCCAGCAGAGC
>JANMVK010000347.1:0-5609 GCA_031392725.1 Pseudobdellovibrionaceae bacterium | reverse complement strand
TAAATAACAAAAAATCCGGCGACGATCGCGATGCCTTTCGCCTCACCAACATCGACGCCTTCGTGAAACTGTCCAGCAACCTGACCAAGTGGGCCTCATTCGGCTACGACTATAAACTGAAAATTCAGCCTCAGCTGGTGGACCGCGCCCAGCAGACCCACATGATTGTGTTGAACGTAAATTATAATTTATTCTAAGGAGCGCCCAATGAGCATCGTACAAGAATTTAAAACCTTCGCCATGAAGGGCAATGTTGTCGACCTCGCAGTCGGTGTGATCATCGGAGCGTCCTTCGGCAAGATCGTCACCTCCTTAGTCGAACAAATCTTAATGCCGCCCATCGGCCTAGCCGTTGGTGGGGTTGATTTCTCGCAATTGCGCATTGTCATCAAGGAAGCCGCCACCAATCAGCCGGAAGTGGCCCTTGGCTATGGGGTGTTCGTACAAGCGCTGGTGAATTTCATCATTGTCGCTTTCGCCCTTTTTATGGTGATCAAGGGCATGAACCGGCTGAACAAACAGCCCCAGCCCCCTCCCGCCGTTACTCCGGAGGATATTGTTCTACTGCGGGAAATCCGCGACTCTCTTAGGAAGTAAGGGTTGACGCCCTGGGATACCTTAAGGAAAATTAAAGGTTCCGGAGGCCTGCAATGAAAAAAATCGTGGTCAAAAATCCAGTCGTCGAACTCGACGGCGATGAGATGACACGGATTATTTGGAAGTTCATCAAAGACAAACTGATTCTTCCCTATCTTGAAATCGATTTAAAATATTACGACCTCGGCATCGAATACCGCGATAAAACCGAGGACAAAGTCACGGTTGAGGCGGCGGAGGCGATTAAAAAATATGGCGTCGGCGTGAAGTGCGCCACCATCACGCCCGATGAAGAGCGCGTGACGGAATTTAATCTAAAACAAATGTGGAAATCGCCCAACGGCACCATCCGCAATATTTTGGACGGCACGGTTTTTCGCGAACCGATTATTTGCAAAAATATTCCGCGCCTGGTGACCACCTGGGATCAGCCCATTTGCATCGGCCGCCATGCCTACGGCGATCAGTACAAAGCCACCGATTTCGTGACCAAGGGCAAAGGCAAACTCACCATCACCTTCACCCCTGACGGCGGCACCCCGCAAACTCATGAAGTGTTTAATTATAAAGGCGATGGCGTAGCCATGGCGATGTACAACACCGACGAATCCATTACTGGCTTCGCGCGCAGTTGTTTAAATGTGGCGCTGATGAAAAAGTGGCCGCTTTATTTTTCGACCAAAAACACCATTCTTAAAAAGTACGACGGCCGCTTTAAAGATGTTTTCCAAGAAGTCTACGAGAAGGAATTTAAAGCGCTGTATGAAAAAGCCGGCATCACGTATGAACACCGCTTGATCGATGACATGGTTGCCTCCGCTCTCAAATGGCGGGGCGGTTTTGTGTGGGCATGCAAGAACTACGATGGCGATGTTCAGTCGGACACAGTGGCGCAGGGCTTTGGTTCCCTTGGCCTTATGACCTCCGTGCTGCTCGCTCCCGACGGTAAAACCATGGAGTCGGAGGCCGCGCATGGCACCGTCACCCGCCATTACCGCGAGCACCAGAAGGGCAAAAAAACGTCCACCAACCCCGTGGCGTCGATCTATGCTTGGACCCGTGGTCTCGCCTTCCGCGGCAAACTCGACGGCACGCCGGACCTGATCCGCTTTGCCGAGACGCTTGAGAAGGTGTGTGTGGAAACTATTGAGAGCGGCAAGATGACCAAGGACCTCGCCCTGCTCGCCTTTGGCGCCAAGGTGAAGGAAGGCCAGTATCTTTTTACCGAAGATTTCTTGGATGTTCTCGACCGCAATCTCAAAGAATCCTGGAAGCTCTAGCCCCCAGGTTCAAAAATTATTGAGCGCAGTAATAGCGAACCGTGTTGTTGCCCACGGGCAGTCCGATAGCAAACGTCAGCTTGGTGCCCATTACCGTAAAGCCGGTAATGTTATTGCCATTCGGGTCCATGACCTGAATATCACCGCCATTGATCTGGCCGTCCTTGTTGTAGTCCAAGGGCTGGCAGTTCAGCGTGATGGCGTTAACTAACTCAGCGGTCACTTTGCCCATGTCGGCCAACTGAGCGGCATAGTCTTCCGAGCACACTGTGCCCTTCACGCCGCCGGTCATATCACTTAAGCGGTGATACTCACGGCCGTCATACTTCACGCTCTCACGATAGGTTTTGCACGGGTCAGCAGGATTCGGAGTGCTGGCCGCGGGATCGGTGTAAATACTTTGCGGAACCACGATCGAGTGGAACACAAAGGGCTTATTGCCGCTCCATCGTTGAGCTACTTTCGCCATTACATCTTCAGGACGAGTGTTGCTGGAATCATAGGCATCCGAAACGATGAGCACGGCAAGTGCTGCGTCAGCGCGGAACAAAAGTTTGTTGGGACCGCTGTCGGTTACGGTAGCGGCATCAAAAGCGCGGTCAATGGAGCGGATCGTGGCCTGAAAGCCCAACTCAGTGCCTGAGCCGTTGGTCGGCATTTGAATGGTGCTGCCGAACACCGATTGAGCGGTGGATTGCAACATGGCGGAGTTCAGAATAAATTGGCCGGGCAGACCGACGAGTTCCACTAAGCGTCCGTCTTTTTTCACGGCGTTGCCGCTGACATCCGTCGTGGTGATGCCAAGCTGCCAGTCGAGAGTCTTAATTTTATCCACGAAGTTAGTAAAGCGCGCCGCCATATTAGTCATCTCACCAGCCATGGAGCCGGAGTTGTCGATCACCACTAAGATGTCGACCTTGGCATTGCCCTTCACATCCACCATTTGTGTTTTCAACACGGGATCGCTGATGGAAATAGACTTGGTATCGGTGCTCACGTTACCGGCATTGTCGGTGGCCGTGATTACGAAGTTATGCATACCCTGTTGCAGATCCACCAGAGTTTTGATCTCGCCCGACTTGCACGGAACAACCGCGCCGTCCAATTTGCACTCGACTGATTTCACGCCCGAGATGGCGTCGGCAACCGTAAAGCCCAGGGTGATCACGCTTAAAGACAGCGACGCGGCGGGGGGCAATTGATAGTAAGAGATGACCGGACCGGTTAAGTCCACGATCCAATCGTAGGGAACTTCAGGCGACATATTGTTAGCTCTGTCGGAGGCGCGCACGGTGAAGCGATGTCCGCCTTCAACCAAGTTTTGCACCAGGTGAGCGCCGAGAGTGTCGCAATTCACGTAAGCGCCAGCGTCGATTTTACATTCCACGCGGGCTACACCGCGATCATCGGTGGCCTCATACTTAAAGTTAAAGGCCGAGAGATTAGAGAAGGCGGCGGGCACATCGGTAAAGCGAACAGCCGGCGGCTTAAGATCAATTTCAAAAGTTACGACGCTGGAGTTACCGACATTGCCGGCTTTGTCCGTGGCGCGAACGCGGAAGTTATGTGAACCGTCGAGCAAACCGGCGTAAGCCATTGCATCGATGGCGCATGCGGCGTAAGCGGCGCCGTCCAAGGAACACTGTTGTGATTCCACGCCTGAACCGGCGTCGGTGATCGAATATTTAAAGGATGCGTTCACCATATTGGAGAACGGGGGCGGTGTGAGCAGGAACGTGATAGCTGGTGCGATGGTGTCGACATACCAGCTGCGTGAAGCCGGAGCGGATTTGTTACCGACGGCGTCGATGCCTTTCACTTCAAATTTATGGATGCCCTCCGCCAAGTTGGTATAAGTCTTGGGCGTGGTGCATGCGGTGTAAGCCGAGCCATCGAGGCTGCACTCAAACAGAGTGAGGACCACATTGCCGTCTTTGCCTTCAAATTCAAAAGTGCCGTCTTTGCTCATGGAGAAATCGGGCGGGTATTTGGTGATGGTGACGGTGGGAGCGGTTTGATCGATGGTGTAATCGCTCTGTGACTCGCTCATATTGCCGGCATTGTCATAAGCGCGGATAAAGAACTTGTGGGCGCCATCGGCTTGCATGACGGCGGAGGGCGAAACGCACGCGGCATAGTTGGCCTTATTATCGAAAGCACATTCCACCGACTTCACGCCCGAAAGAGCGTCGGTCACATTATAAGCGAAGCTGATATTGCCGTTGCCGCCCAAAACCGGGGGGCCAGAGAGAATTTGAATCACCGGCGGAGTGCGGTCGACCATCAAATCCTGAATCGCGGGTTGCGATACGTTTAAGGCTCTATCGGAAGCGCTGATTTTTACGAAGTAGCGGCCTTCGGCTAACTTACCGTTGCTGGTGGCGAAGGAACAATTGACGGTGGGCATATTGGGCCATTCGCAAAACATCTTGTCGAGGCCTGAGCCTTGATCGCCGGCGATAAAATTAATAATCGGCGTTTCAATATTAGTAATAATCACCGGCATCTGTAAAACCACATCCGGAGGAATGTCGTCGTGGAGGATATCATCGGCCACGCAATCCGTGGAGATGCCTTCATTCAGGTTTCTATATTTGGCGTAAACTTTCGCGTTTTGATTTTTAACGGCGAGTGTCCAGCTGCGGGTGTTGATTAAGGGTTCCCACAGGCCGCCCGCGCCGCAGGTGCTGTCATTGGTGACATACACTTCATTGGCTTGCGGAGAATCCAAATTCACTTCAACTAAATCAGAATTGGTATAAGGAGCGTCTCGATTAATTAAGACAATGGCGGCGGCTTTAGCATCGACGAGCTTGTCCGAAGCCGAAGACTGGCTGAACTCAACCTGCCCGCAGGCATTGTATTGGGTGGCGACCATGAATCCCGTAATGATCCATGCAGTGAGGAACATCTGACGTTTGTGAATTTTCCTAAGCAAGCGAGCCCCCTCGAGTACATCCAGTTAGGCTCATACCATTGCAAACCTCAGGGCCGTCCGAGCCTGACTATAAAAGAATCAGGCGTCTACTACCCTGACACCGTCGAATTATTAGTCGGTGTTTCTCATTCTGAGATTTGTTGGTATGGGACATTTATTAAGTATCGGACGTTGGTCGGGAAAATTTGAGTCGGTTCATGTATGGAATTTTCGGGTTAGGGATTGGGTGTATCTTTTTGAGACAGATCGCGGCGCGAACTTATTTTGGGAGTGAATACTGGATCTGTTTCAGCAATTCCGGACCCATTAACAACAGCCAACTGAGTAGTACAAGGACCGCCATGGTTCCTAAAAACAATCGATTCGCCACCCATCGGTCCATGAATTTTGGTCGCACGGTCATGAAAATCAATATTGGAGTCATAAAAAGCACATGTATCAAAGCACGCAAAAACTCATTGAATAATTACCGGTCACTATCTGATTGCCCATAACAAACAAGCTGCCAGCCATTATAATTCCAAAGCTAAATAACGCCGACAGGGTCAATAAGGCCTGGCCCAGCTTTGCCGGAAATTTCATGTACGCTCCATATTCACAAATTTCTCCAGAGCTGATTCCAGATTTCACGCAAGCCTTTGCGGAATTCGACTCTTCGAAAAATTAAAATTGAGACCGCGATGACAAAAACGTCCGCCATATAAATCCACACTGAGGGCGCGTCTATACTCTGAATTGTAAGAATGGTTAGCAAAGCAACCGCGCCCGCGATAATTAAAGTTACAATTCCGGCC
>JANMVK010000278.1:0-1051 GCA_031392725.1 Pseudobdellovibrionaceae bacterium | reverse complement strand
GTTGTTAAAAACTTTTGAAAAGGCCGCGATCACTTCGGAGTCGCAAGCCACTGAGTATATGAAAGCCACGGCAAAGACCGCGCTCACAGTACATGTAATTCCCTCCTTGGGTAATGAGTTGCACACGCAATTAAAAGAGCGCGCGGACTTAGACGCCATTTTAGTTTTTGCCGAAAACGTCCGCCGCGTCTTAATGAGCTCACCCTTTGGCTCAAAAGTGGTGCTCGGTCTTGATCCCGGTATCCGCAGCGGCTGCAAAGTCGCTCTGATCGATCGCAGCAGCAACTTTGTGTCGCACACGATTTTACATATTCAAGGTGAAGAGGCCAAGGCGCAGGCCAAGGCTTTGTTCGCTGAAGCTCTGCAGAAAATTAAAATTGACGCCATTGCCGTGGGTAACGGCACCGGTGGCCGCGAGGCGGAAGCCTTTGTCCGCGGAGTCTTGAAGGAAATCAATCAGACTATTCCGGTTCTTATGATCAGTGAGTCGGGTGCCAGCGTTTATTCCGCAAGTGAAGTCGCGCGTGAAGAGTTCCCTGAGTTGGACATCACAGTGCGAGGCGCGATCTCCATCGCCCGCCGCTTGCAAGATCCTTTGGCTGAGCTGGTAAAAATCGAACCAAAAAGCATCGGCGTCGGCCAGTACCAGCACGATGTGAATCAAAATCGCTTGAAAAAATCGTTACATGAAGTGGTCGAGAGCTGTGTGAACACAGTGGGCGTGGATCTCAACACCGCCTCGAGTTCGCTCTTGCAATATGTGTCGGGCATCGGTCCCGCCATTGCCAAAAATATCATGGAGTACCGTAAAAAGAACGGCGGCTTTAAAGAGCGCGAAGAGCTTTTGAAGGTCCCGCAGTTTTCCACCAAGGTTTACGAGCAAGCGGCGGGATTTTTGCGGATTCATGAGGGCAAAGTGGTACTGGATAAAACCGGTATTCATCCTGAGCGTTATTCCGCCGTCCGTGAAATGGCTCTTGAAGTGGGCGCGACGGTCCCCAGTTTAATTGGCACCTCGGCGGAAAAATTGAAACCGCTGCGTGAGAAATGG
>JANMVK010000024.1:0-1242 GCA_031392725.1 Pseudobdellovibrionaceae bacterium | reverse complement strand
GTACTCGGGCTTGATTTTCAAAGCCTGGCTGAATGCCTTTTGAGCTTCGGAGTAGCGGGCCTGGCCCTGCTCAGCCAAAACACGCCCAATATAATAGTGAGCGCGCTCGGGATCCTTGAAGCGCGGATTCTTGGTCAGGCTTTCGAAGTATTTGATCGCCTCATCGTATTTGTGATCTTCCGCCAGCAATGCGCCCAAATAGATTGCCGCTTCAGCTTGCCCGCCGTCGATCTTCAACACTTGCTCAAACTGCGCGCGGGCCGGATCAAACATCTTCAGTCCGGAATAAAGTCCGCCGAGCAGCATTCGCGCTTCGATGTTGTCCTGAGCCATTTCAACCGCGATCTCGGCCTGCTCGACCGCTTCCGTTATCATGCCCATACGCACATATTCCTGAGCGAGGCGCATGCGCACGTGCACGGACTTGGGATCGTAGATCAGCGTGAGTTTGTACTCCTCAATCGACTTGGGTGACTGGCCTTCGTAGCTGAAGGTTTCACCCATGGTGAAATGAAAATCGGCTTGGCTGGTTAAATAGGCATCATCGAGCAGCGGTGTAGACCCGTCGTTCACGTAGTCGGGAGGCGACATCACCTTTGGCGCTGGATTCAGGTTGAACAGCGAAGAGTCCCTAAAGGCTCCTCCACCGTGGTGCCCAACGCTTGCGCAGCCCAAAGTTAAGGCAGCTGTTAGCAAAGCGGTGCCCTGGAGTATTTTTTTCATGTAGGGCAAAGGCGGAACCTGATCCCGATCCATATTAGAGAATTCGGAATTTCTGCTTAGAATCTTGACGCTTTTGACCCCCAAAAATGGTCCAGATAGGCAATTATCTTGCGCTTGCCTGTTCTGGTTTATTTGAGTGATATCAATGCCTTATTGTAAGCATAACCGAATGTTTGATTAGCGCTTCGAAATCGCCCTCGAGGAACTTGACCAAAGTCGTTAACCGAACCCGATGAGATCATGCGTCATTACCCAGTCGGCACCCATGCCACCCAGTGTCTTAGTTCTTGAATTTATTGGGAGAGTCTTTGGGGGGGCCTTGACAAGCTGTGGCGGCGTGAATACTTTGGCCGCAGTTTACAGAGGGAGTCATTTTCTTAGAGGGAGGCTTTTCGTGAACCAAGAAATGATGACAAACAGGCCTAACGCGAAGACCAAGATTATTAAGAGTTACCAGAACAGCAAACATTATGACACGCAACAGAGCTGCTACGTGACGTTGGACGACATCTCAAAAAT
>JANMVK010000858.1:0-10177 GCA_031392725.1 Pseudobdellovibrionaceae bacterium | reverse complement strand
TATCTGTTGCACACGGGAGTGATAGCCACGGCCGTTATGGCCTTTATCGAGGAATGGGGCGGAAGCTGGAAAATCCCGCTGTTTATTTTAGCCATCAATCTTATCGCTTACCTGGGGTACACACTGTTCGAGGAGCCGGTCTCCCGATTGATCAGGAGAAGAGCCAAACCTCAGCCGGTCTAAGATTTTTTTGCCAGTAAAACCAAAACCGACCGTCCGAATAACAACGAGAGCGCTGAACTGATCAGCATCGCCTTGGACGTCCATGAAAACCACCGGCGAACGCCGTCGGGCCAATTGTGTCCGGCCCGGTAAACGCTAATTACACATTCATCCATTCCGTAGCTTGTGGTTTTGATTTCGCCATAGCCGGCATTTTTAAAAATAAACGCGAGCGATTTTTTGCTGAAGTTCGAGAGGTGCCGGGGCGGATCAAAAAATCCCCAGTGACGTCTGAACGTGTGGCGGAACAGTGAGTACCCGTTGGGCACCATGATCAAAAAATAGTCCGGATTCAGCCGCGCCAGAGAGGCGATTAACTTCGAAGGTTCATACACATGTTCCAACACGTGCCGGAGAACTATGGCCTTGGGTTTCCCGCCCAATTTTTTTAAAATTTGATCAATTGGAAGTTCGGTCTGATTTAAATTTATTTGCACGTAGGAAATATTTTTCCGGGCCCAAGTTTGCTCGGTGACGAAATCCGTGGCGGTGACCTTCATGCCTTTTTTAGACAAATAGTGGGCAAACGTACCCAGGCCGGCGCCCACATCGAGGATCAAATCTCCCGGCTGCAAATGGCCGAGCAAAAGCCGGGCATCGAGCCAGAACAAGAAGCGCTTCACCATCGAAATCGAATCCCCCAGTTCTCCGGCGTAAGCTGAATTGTCGGTGGGGTAGTGCTTAAAAATATTTTGCTTGAGGGGCGGGTCGGAAATGAACTCCAGCCCGCAGTTGGGACAGCGGACCAGCTGATACGGACTGTCCTGGACTTGCTCTTGGTCGTAGAGCGGCATGACCAACACCTGGGCAGAGTGGTTGCAGGACACGCATTGTGGCCGAAGTTCCCGGACCGGATTTGACGAGTTGAGCATTCTATCAATATAATAAAGCAGCGGGAGATGGCATGCAACAAGACCCACGCAGCAAAAATAAATTGCCGCAATCACAGGACATTGAAGAGTTCGCCCACGATTATTTTAAAATGCTGTTTGAGGCGTCCTCGAAAATTAATGTGGCCAATTTAAACGACGCCCTTAAAGTTTTGGAAGGCACCATCAATGCCGGCCAATGTGTTTATGTGGCGGGCAACGGCGGCTCGGCCGCGATTTCCGATCATCTTTGTTGCGATTGGACTAAGGGAACTTCCCACTCCGCTTTTAAAACTTTAAAGACTCATTCCCTGACCGCAAGCACGGCGCTGGTTACGGCTTTGGCCAATGATCAAACCTACGATGATATTTTCGCCAAGCAGTTGGAATATTACTGCACAGCCAAAGACGTGGTGATTTTGATTTCCTCTTCAGGCAACAGCCCCAATATTTTAAAGGGCATGGCGGCCGCAAAAAAAATCGGCGCCAAGGTGATCGGAATGTCCGGTTTTGAGGGCGGGCAGTTGAAAAAGGGTTGTGATATATCCCTGCACGTTCCCGAGCACAATTATGGTGTGGTCGAAGATTGCCACCAGTCGCTGATGCATATCATCGCGCAGTTTATCGCGCGTGGACGGGACGCTAAGAAATGATCATCACCCGCGCGCCGTTTAGAGTGAGCTTCTTCGGCGGCGGTTCGGACTTGGCTTCATTTTATAATCAGAGCAAGGGCGCGGTCCTTAGCGTGGCGATCAATAAGTACATGTATATCTCCACCCACCGCTATTATCAAAAAAACCGCTTTAGCTTAAAATATTCGGCGACGGAAAATGTCGATCAGCTGGATAAGATCAAGCACCCGCTGCTGCGTGAAATTCTAAAAAAATACACGCCGCCGGCGGGAATTGAGATCAGTTCCGTCGCGGATATTCCATCCGGAACCGGACTTGGATCCTCGTCCGCTTTTACTGTCGCGGCGATTCATAACCTTCTCGTCCGCTTATCGCGGAACTGCTCCAAGCAAGAGCTCGCTGAAATGGCCTGTGATATTGAAATCGAAAAATTAAAAGAGCCCATTGGTAAGCAGGATCAATATGCCTCGGCTTTCGGCTCTTTGAATGTGTTTGAATTTACCAAGGGCGGGCAGGTGCTCACGCGCCAGGTGACGCTGAATCCCGAGCATAAAAAATCTTTCAGGGACAATTTGTTGCTATTTTACACCGGAATCACGCGGCCCGCGTCTGAGGTGTTGAGCGAACAGAAGAAAAATATGGAAACTAAAGCTCAGCATGTAAAAACTTTGGAGCATATGGTGGCGCTGGTGGTGGAAGGCGAAAAGCATCTTCACGGCCAGAACTACCAGAAGTTCGGCGGGCTTCTGCATGAATCTTGGGAAATGAAAAAGAGTTTAGCTTCGAAAATCACTTCGTCCGTGGTCGATGAAATGTATCAGAAGGCCCGCGGCGCGGGCGCCGTCGGCGGCAAATTGCTTGGTGCGGGTGGCGGTGGATTTTTACTGTTCGTGTGCCCTCCTGCGGAGCAGCCCAAAGTGCGTTCCGCGCTGAAAGGTGTGGAAGAAATCAAATTCAGTTTCGACGAGGAAGGCGCCAAGATGCTGTTCTACGGCGAAGAGAATGACCAATGAGCCTGGAGCCTATTTCCATTGTCGTTCCCACCTATGATGCCGCTCCTTACTTAAAATCCCTGCATGATTCCATTACTAATAGTCCGCTGGTCAATGTGTGCAAAGAAGTGATTTATATTTGCGAGGGGCACGGCGATAACACCGATGAGGTGTTAAAAGAGCTTGGCAAGACTAGTCCCATTCCTATTCGTGCGATCCGACCGCCTCATCGACTGGGGAAATTCCACTCGCGCTTTGAGGGCGCTAAACTCGCGCAGTATAAACGAGTGTTGCTGATTGATTCCCGCGTGAAGCTCACACCCAAAACGGCCCGGGCTGTCGCTGAGATGCCTTCGGATTACAAAATTGTGACTGGGCATGTGGATATTGACGAGAAGAAAAATATTTTCTGCCTTTATTGGTTGAGGACTCATGCTCGAATTTTTCATAGGAATTTTGAGCAGCAGAATCAGATTATTAAGATTACGCCTGTTAACTTTGATGATTTTGTTACGGGCACCACCATTTTATTTACCGATCGCGATCTTTTCGTCAGCAGCTGCGCCGCGCTGGCTACCGCGCCAATGTTTAGTGATGACACTTTTTTGCTTAAAGAGATGTCGGCCAAGTCGCCGCTTATTATTCATCCCGATGTGCGGATTGAGTGGGAGCCCCGGCGTGAATGGTGGAAATTTTTAAAGCATCTCTATGATCGTGGTCCCGGCTTTGCCGAGTACCATGTGTTTGAGCGCCGTGGATGGCTGTTTTACCTGGTGATGATGGGTTTTTTGGGTCTGCTCGCGGTTTTTGGTTTGTTGTTTGTGTTGCCTGAGATGGCCTTGGGCCTTCTGGCCCTTGGCGTTGTGGGGTTATTTTTTTCCACCTTGTTCTTCTCTCAATCCATTAAAGAGTTTTTTGTTCTTGCGCCGCTCCACACTTTGTCTCTGATTGCTTACGGGCTCGGGGCCGTGAATGGAGTTAGGGTCGTGTTTTTTTCCCGCCAGACTGGCAAAAGGTCCGGATAGGCCCGGTAATTGTCCATATTGAGACGGTTTTTGCCGATAATAAGGATATGACCGCATGGCAAAAGGAAATTGAACAATCCAAGCTGAGCATTATCGTGCCCGTGTTCAACGAGGCCCGCCGGCTTCATGAAAATCTCGATCTGTTAATTGATGAGGTCGAAGGTTATTTTCCTAAATTTGAAATCTTAGTGATCAGCGATGGCAGCACCGATGAAACCAATCTTAAGCTGGCTTCTTTCCGCCACAAGGACGTTAAGCCCATCATCATCAGCCGCAATGAAGGCAAGGGCAATGCCGTGCGCGCGGGCTTTAAAGAAGCCACCGGCGATTATATTTTATTTATCGACGGCGGAATGGAAATTCATCCGCGGGAAATTAGAATCTTTGTCGGCTTGATGTCGCTCTACAAGGCCGACATTGTGGTGGGCTCCAAGCGCCATCCGCAATCCAAGATTGAATACCCCTTGTTCCGCCGAATGCTGAGCTGGTGCTTCCAGCGCCTGGTTCGCGCCTTTTTCAAAGTGGATGTCACCGACACGCAAGTGGGAATAAAATTATTCCGCCGCGAAGTGATTCAAACGATTCTTCCTCACCTCGAAGTGAACCGCTACGGTTTTGATCTGGAGTTGCTGTCTCTGGCCAAAGCTTTTGGTTTCGGCAATATGCTCGAGGCGCCGATCCGCATGGATTATTTTATTAAAAACGAACGTATCCCCGGCGCCGAATTGTTCCACGTATGGCGGATCGGATTTTCGCTCCTGAAAGACACGGCAAAACTTTATTTACGTATTCGTAAGATCCGCAAGACGGCCGCTTTAAGCGGCTTGCTCTCTGGAAAAAATGATATTGGTGCCGCGTGATTCCATTTCAAATGGAATGTGCAGCAGTTTTTTCAGGCGCTGTTTAACTTCCGGTTGTTTTTCCGGAGGAACAAAGAACAAAATAAATCCGCCGCCGCCCGCGCCCAGCAGCTTGCCGCCGATGGCTCCGCCTTTTAAGCCTTCACTGTAAAGGTCATCAATGCTCGAATTGGTGATCTTGCTGCTCAAGGTCCGCTTCATTTGCCAGGCTTGATCCAGCAATTTGCCGAAGTCGTGCAAGTTTCCCGGTGAATTTAAAATTCTCAAACCCTCCGGTACCATTTGCTGAATGGCGCGAAGTTCATCCGCCTTTTTCGGCGTATTTTTAACCTGTTCACCGGCCACATCCGAAGCCAGCCGCTGAACTCCGGTGTAAAACAACATCAGGTGGCTGTGCAATTCCCGCATGCGTTCTTTTTTGAACGGCAGGGTTTCAACGGTAAAAGTGCCGTCCTTGTGGAACAGCACATGATTAAAGCCACCAAAGGCCGCCATCACTTGATCTTGCGAGCCGACATTTTCTTTGATCATTTCTTGTTCCACATGAATGGCTTCCATGGCCAAAGTGGTTTTGTCCACATGCTGGCCGCCCAGAGTGTGAAGAGCGTGAAGCAAGCCCACCATAAAGCTCGAACTGGAACCCATGCCGGAACGCGCGGGAATGTCAGAGTCGTGATGCAGTTCCAGCCCGTGATCCACGCCCATAAAGCGGTACGCCTCGCGCACGGCGGGATGGACAATCTCGTCGATGGAGTTCACATCTTCAACGCGCGAATAAATAATCCGGTGCTTGTGCTCGCGGTAGGGATTGCTCAAGCGGCACTGGGTGTAAATGTACTTATCAATGGAGGTGGCGAGAACGCAGCCGCCATGTTCGCGGAACCAAACCGGATAATCGGTGCCGCCCCCGAAAAACGAAATTCTTAGCGGTGTTTGGATGATAACCATAGTTCTATATTATCGACAAAAACCCTGTGTCACATTAGACGTTCGAGAACTGGTTCCGACGAAGGACCTGGAAGCACTTGATCAGCTCCTGGATCCCGGCCGGCAGCGGGTGTTTGGGTTTAAAACCCGTGGCCTCGATGCGCTTATTGGAAATGATGTAATTGCGCTTATCTGGATCTTCGCCCACTTCGCTCACCGGAAACTGAAAGCCGGGGACGAACTTTTGAATGGTCTCGCACAATTCCATTTTACTGATGTTGGCGTCGCTAAGACCCACATTAAACGGGCGGCCTTTCATTTTTGCATAATTCTTAATCGTGTGCATAAACGCATTGGCGGCATCGCGGACGTGCAAATAATTGCGTTTGAAGTGCGGCTCGAACAGCACCACGAATTTATCGTTCACGGCCCGGTAAGTGAAATCGTTGACCAGCAAATCCAAGCGCATGCGGGGAGCCGCGCCAAACACCGTTGCGAAGCGGAAGGTCACGGCCTCGCCGCCCTCGAGCAAAAATTTCTCCGCTTCGACTTTAAGTTTTCCGTAAAGAGTAATGGGGTTGAGGGGTGAGTCTTCATCGCACTCCATGCCGGCCGCCCCAATCCCGTAACCACTGTTGGTGCAGGGATAAATTAGCAACTGGGACGAAGATTTATTTTTATACATTTCGATCACCGCATTTTTGCCGGTGTCGACGGCGTTCTGCGGTTCTTTGGCGCACAACGGAGCGCCCGTCAGGCAAGCCAAAGGAATCAGAACGTCATGCGCGGCGACCTGTTTTTTTAACATGGCCGTGTCGCGCACATCGCCGCGGATAATTTGCAGCTTGGGATGCCAGCACACTTCCATCAGCGGAGTCTGGCCAAACATCAGGTTATCGATAACCGTGACTTCATAATCTTCCTGCAGAAGCATGGGCACCAAGGTGCTGCCGATGTAACCCGCTCCTCCGGTAACTAGAACTTTCATGTGGTCGCCTCAACCGTGGTGACTTGTTTTTGTTTATTATGCGGACGCAGGACGCCTTCGACGATGTAGAGCGGGCGGCCCTTCACTTCCAGGTAAATAGTGTGAATGTAAAGTCCGAAGATGCCCATTACAAAAAGCTGAATGCCACCCAGCACCAGCATGGTCGCCATCATGGCCGTCCAACCGGGAAGGTTTCCGCCCAGGAATTTTTGCACCAGAATCCAAACCAACAGAAAGAAAGCTCCCGCCATGACTAAAATTCCAGCCAGCAAGGCCAGCTTAAGCGGAGCATCCGAAAAAGAGATCAGCGCCGAATCGAGAAAGTTGTAAATCACCCGGCGGCTAAAGACCGGAAAGTGCGAGTCGCCCGTGGCGCGGGCTTCACGGTCATAGAAAAACTGAACCTGCCTGAAGCCAACCCAGGTGATCAGTCCGCGCATAAACGGTTTCTGCTCCTTAAGCTGCGAGACCTGGCCGACCACGCGCCGGGACAGCAATTTAAAATCGCCGCTATTTTGGGGTACGGGGATGGTGCTTAAGCTATTCAGAATCCAATAACCCACCTGCGTGATTTTTAATTTTATCCAAGTCTCACCGGCCCGCGAACGCCGGGTGGTGTACACCACATCGGCTTTCTCCGCGATTGCCATTTTTAACATTTCAGGAATTAATTCCGGCGGATCCTGCAGATCGGAATCCATATAAACCACGTAATCGCCCGAAGACTCCTTAAGCCCGCACATCACACCCTCGGACACACCGAAGCGCCTGGACGTGTTGACGATCACGATGTCGCCTTCTTTTTCCTGATCTTTGAGCAAAATATCTAGGGAGGCATCCGTGGAGCAATCGTTGACGAAAACAAACTCCACCTCCTTCAGACCGAGGGGGCGAAGCGCCGCACGTGCGCGTGTCAGCAGGATGGGAATGTTGCGCTCTTCGTTGCGGAACGAAAATACGACGGATAACGTCAAATGCTTCATTCTGAAAGTCTAATCCCTGTAGCGAAAATTTCCAATTCCAACCAGACGAATAGATAGTCTAGCCCACAATGTCTAGATGAAGTTTAAAAAGGAGCGGTGCTATAATACTTGAGTCCTTCAATCAGGGAGAAAACGTGAGCCAGTTGGATCTTTTATTGGTCACTCCGGCCAGCCGAGACACCGTTTATCAAGCGCTAGGTGATGATTTAGCCGCTCTGGAGCCGCCGGTTTGGGCAGGTTTGATCGCCACTTACATGCGCGACAAGGGTTATTCCGTGGGAATGCTGGATGCCGAGGCCCAAGGAATGAGTCACGAGCAATGCGCGAAGGAAATCAGCAAACGAAAACCCCTGCTCACGGTCTTTGTGGTTTATGGGCAGCAACCGTCGGCCTCAACCCAATGTATGCCGGCCGGCCGCGCTTCGTGTGAAGCTTATAACAAACTCGCGCCGGGCGCATTCACTATGGTGATGGGCACCCACTCCTCCGCGATCCCCGAGCTGACCATGAAACACGAACCCTACATGTTTGTCTGCGCGGGTGAGGGACCGGTGACGGTCCTCGAATTGACCAAAACTTTAAAAGACGGAAAACACAAATTCGAAAACGTTCCCGGCCTCTGGTATAAAGAAAAAAACGGCGAAATCAAATCCACCAAGTGGGCCGAGAAGATTAAAGATCTCGATGCCGAACTTCCCCACCAGGCGTGGGACTTGCTCGACATGAAACTTTATCGCGCGCACAACTGGCACGCCATGGATCATATTGACCAGCGCCAGCCCTATGCGAGCATTCAAACCAGCCTCGGCTGCCCGTACAAATGTTCCTTCTGCTGCATCAATGCGCCCTTCGGCGGCTCGGGCATCCGCTACTGGAGTCCGGAGAACATCATCAAGCAAATCGACACGCTGGTGAACACTTACGGCGCCAAGAATATTAAAATTCCCGATGAGATGTTCGTGCTCAATGAGCGCCATGTGATCGGCATTTGTGATCACATCATCGAACGTGGTTACAAATTGAATATCTGGGCCTACGCGCGCGTCGATACGGTTAAAGAAAAATTTCTGCAGAAACTGAAGCAGGCGGGCTTTAACTGGCTCGCGCTGGGGATTGAATCGGGTAGTAAGCACGTGCGCGACGGCGTGGAGAAGGGCCGCTTCGGCGACACCGATATCGCCGCCGTGGTGAATAAGATCCGCGACAGCGGCATTTACGTGCTGGGCAATTACATTTTTGGTTTGCCCGACGACACTTATGAATCGATGAGCGAAACGCTGCAGATGGCTAAGGAGCTCAACACCGAGTGGGCCAATTTTTACAGTGCCATGGCTTATCCCGGCTCCAAGCTCTACGGCATGGCGATTGAGAACAATTGGAAGTTGCCCGAGGATTGGATCGGCTTCTCCCAGCACGCGGTGGACACTCTGCCGTTACCCACGGAAAAACTGTCGGGGCCGGAGGTCTTGGCCTTCCGCGATATGGCGCACAAAAGTTATTTCACCGGGCCTGAGTTTCTGGCTATGGTGAAAAAGAAATTCGGCCAGAGGGTAGTCGATCATATCCACGACACTCTGAAGGTAGATCTGAAACGCAAATATGTAACTCCCGAGATTTTGCAGCGGACGCGGGAGCATTTTAAACCCATGGAGGCCGGCGCATGATGACCGCGGCGAAGCTCACTGAGATGAAACCCACCGACCCCGGATTCCCGGCCTACCTGCAGGAAAAAGGAAAATGGATCCGCTTATCCACGCTGGAAATCCACAAGGCCGCGCGCGAAACGCGAGTCGCTTCAAGCTTGTCCAATTGCGAAATTCTCGCCGCGCTTTATTACGGCGGGGTTTTGCGTTTTGACACCAAAAATCAATATTGGGAAGGGCGCGACCGTTTTGTCGTGTCCAAAGGGCATGGCACGATCTCCATGTATCCCGTGCTCGGCGATCTGGGATTTTTTCCGAAAAGTGAATTGAAACGCGTGTGTCAGGAAGGTTCCATTCTCGGCGGTATTCCCGATCCGATTATTCCAGGCTTTGAAACGGTGAACGGTTCCCTTGGTCACGGCGTGGGCGTCGCCTGCGGAATGGCCGTGGCGCTGAAGAAACAAAAGAAGGCCCCGCAGGTTTTTGTGTTGGCGGGAGACGGCGAAATGCACGAGGGCGCGGTGTGGGAAGCCATTATGTTCGCGGGCCATCACAAGCTCGATAACTACAATATGATCATCGACCGCAACACGAAATGCATGTTGAACAGCACGGATAAAGTTTTAGATCTCGAGCCGCTCAACGGAAAATTCGAACAGTTTGGCTGGCATGTGGAGAGGGTCGACGGGCACAACGCCCACGCCGTGTACACTGGCGCCATGAAGATCCGTGAAATGCACACCAACAAGCCCAAGGTTTTGATTTGCGACACACTTAAGGGCAAAGGCGTGCCGAAATTGGAAGACACTCCTTTTTGTCATATTGTGGCCTTGAATGAAGCCGAAATCGACGAAGCCATCGCGAGGTTAAAATTATGAGTGCATCCGCGGCCCCTGCTAAAAAAACCATGCGCGACACTTTTATCGGTGAGGTCTTAAAAGCCATGGATGGGGGAGAGAATATATTTTTCCTGTCGGCGGACTTCGGCGCTCCGGCGCTGGATGACTTGCGCGCGCGCCACCCCGACCGCTTTATC
>JANMVK010000857.1:0-1364 GCA_031392725.1 Pseudobdellovibrionaceae bacterium | reverse complement strand
CAAATACCGGATGCCCGCCGGTCCGTTCGTGCGCCTCGACAATTGCGCGTACCCAGGCTACGAAGTGCCAATTTATTACGATCCCATGATCGCCAAGCTTATTGTCTGGGGGTCCACCCGCCAGGAGTGTATCCAACGGCTGCAGCGCGCGCTCGCTGAGTACATGCTGACTGGAATCAAAAGCAATATCGTGCTTCACAAAAATATTCTGGTGCATCCGGCATTTTTGGAAGGCACTTACACTACGCAGTTTATCGACCAGCAAATCGCCGGCAAAAAACACCGCGAGCTGTTTATGTTCGTGGATGATGAAGTGTTCCTGATCTCCGCCGCGATTGAAGCTTATAACCAGGCCAAATCACGCGATGTGGGCGATTACAATCTCGCCAGTCAGTGGAAGAGAATGGGCCGCTCTAAATCCATGAGGAATCTCTAATGTTTTTTGAAGCTGAGAGCGAAGGTTTACATTATCAAGTGTCCGTAACCGAGAGCAAATCTCATTGGCGGGTGGGAACACGCGCCGGCGAGAAAGACTGGGTTTACCACGATATTCGCAAAGAGGATTATCGCTACCTCGACGACACCGTGAGCTTTTTGTACAAAGACACCTCGTATCTGGTGGACGTGTTGAGCAAAGGCACCGAGTACACCGTTTACACGCGTGGCGCTTACAAAGCCTTTAAGGTCTTCAACGAAGAGGCTCTACTGCACGAAAGCTTAAAGGCCGGCGGCGGCATGGGCGCGGGAAATAATTTATCCTCCGGCATGCCCGGTAAAATCGTGAAGATTTTCGTAAAGCCCGGCGATGAGCTTAAGGCCGGCGATCCGATTTTGATTATGGAAGCCATGAAGATGGAAAACGAAATGCGCGCCAACTCAGACGTGAAGATTAAAGAAATCCTCGTCAAAGAAGGCGAAAACGTCGAGACCGGCGCCGAGCTTGTCACCTTCGAACAGAAGAAGAAATAGCTTCTGTCGATGAAGGACAAAGAACGCAAACCCAGTTTTAAAACTTCTTCCAACATAGAGTTAAAACGCGTTTACGGCGACGGCGGCAAGCCGGGCGAGTATCCGTTTACGAGAGGCGTGCAGGACACCATGTACCGCGGCCGCCTGTGGACCATGCGCCAATACGCGGGCTTCGGTTCCGCCAAGGAAAGCAACGAACGCTACAAAATGCTTTTGGCGAAGGGCACCACGGGATTAAGCGTGGCTTTCGATTTGCCCACGCAGATGGGCTACGACTCCGATAATATTATGGCCACCGGTGAAGTTGGCAAAGTGGGCGTGGCCATTAGTTCTTTGCAAGATATGGAAATTTTGCTGGCGGATTTGCCGTTGGATAAAATTTCGGTATCCATGAC
>JANMVK010000849.1:0-5653 GCA_031392725.1 Pseudobdellovibrionaceae bacterium | reverse complement strand
CAAATACCGTTCCCAGCACGCTGGTTCTGAGTGCTTATAGGGACAAAATTTGGCACCGGCCGCAAAATAATTTCATTCTTGTCATAGCATCATACACTTTGAGTTTATTCTTGACCCAGACAAACCCGCTTTTTCAAAACGCATTTTCATTGGGAAAACCGGCATCCAGGACTACAAACCACGCCCATGAGGCGAGTGCTCCTGCTGTTGTTTTTCATCCCCGCGGTTTCGTTTGCCCATGAGTCCGCGGCTCCCGAATATTCCTGCGAAGCTTTGCTCAATAGTGAATTCAACAAGGCTCCAGACGACCTGCACAACGGGATCGTCAGTCAGCGCGTGATGCTCACCGTCCCCGCTTTGCAGGCGGCCTATCAACGCGGAATTTTTCCCTGGGGAATCACTTTGGGCGGTTACGGCCGTTGGTACCGGCCGCCACTCCGGGGAATTTTGGATTTCGCGGAACTGCACATCGGCCGCTCCGATGCTAAATTTATCCGGCAGGCGCTGGCGGAAGGTGAACTGCGGGTGACCATCAATCAGGATTTCAAACAAGTGGTCGAGCAGTGCGCCACCGTTCCCCGCTTCCGCTCAGATCCCTCCACCGGCGCCAAAATTCCCGAGGGTGGCTGGATCACTCCCGAGTTTGTCGAGGCCTACACCAATCTTCACTATCTGGGACACGCTCACAGCGTCGAAGTGTGGCGCGGGGATAAAATGGTGGGCGGACTGTACGGCGTGTTTATCGATGGCGTGTTCACCGGCGAGAGCATGTTTTATCTCGAACCGGATGCCACTAAACTGGCGATGTACGCTCTGATCGAACGGCTCAAGGCCGGCGGCCACCGGTTTATTGACACGCAAATGGCGCTCGGACTCGCGCAAAAATGGGGAGCTAAGATGGTTCCGCGGGCTGAATTTGAGCAGCGCCTGAAGCTGGCTCAGGCACAAAATCTAAACTTTTAGCCGACTTCGCGCCGAGCGCTTCAAAGCGCCGCGCTTGCACCAGCACCCGGCTTTCCAAGCGGGCACGGCCTTTTTCAAATTCCTCTTTGGCTTTATCCAGATGTTTACCCACAGTGGTGAAACTTTCGACAAAATCCACCAGGCGCTTGTGCAGCTCTTGTCCCATATCGGAAATCTGCTTGGCGTTTTCCGCCAGGCGCTGTTCATTCCAGCCGAAGCGGATGACTTTGAGCAGGCCGATCAGCGTGGGCGGCGTGGTGATCAAAACTTTTTTCTGCAAGGCGAACTCGACGATATCGGGCTCGGCCTCGAGAGCGGCATATAAGAAGCTTTCGTTGGGCAAGAACAACACGGTGAAATCCGCGCTCTCCTTCACCACTTCGCTATACGCGCGGGTCGAAAGTTTTTTGACGTGTTCCTTCACATGTTTTCCGTGGCGGGCCATTTCGGTCCGGCGGACTTCTTCGGTCGAAGCCTCAAGGGAATTCATAAACGCATCGATCGGAGTTTTCGCATCGACAATCACGCGGCGTCCGCCCGGCATGCGCACGATCATATCGGGGATATGGCGGGCGCCATCGTCGCCGGTGGTGAAATCCTGGAAACTCACATCGGCGTACTCCGACATACCGCTCAGCTCGATGCAATTGCGCAACTGCACTTCGCCCCAGCGGCCGCGCACATGGGGCCGCTTCAAGGCGTCCTTCAGCGCGCCCGTCTCCTTAGATAGATGCAAATTGGCCTCGCTGACCTTTTTCAACTCGGCGTCGATCGACAAAATGGCGCGGGCCCGGTCTTTTTCAATAATGGCTAAATGATTTTGGTATTGGTTAAGAGCCTCATTGAGAGCGGAGGCGGCCAATCCCTTAAAAGTATCGGACATGGTCTCGCGCGAACCCTGCTGGCCCCTTAACGAAGCAGCCTCCAGCTCCACCACGGCCAACGCTTTGACCGCCTTCTCGCGTGACAGCCACATCGCGCCCGAAAACGACAACAGAAACAGCACCACGAGGCAGACAATAATTGTAACCAGCATCCCCACAAACTAGGGGGAGTTAGAAAATTTTGCAAGGTTAGGGCGACGATTTTGAGCCTGATTTGAACAGCCTAGAGCGTGTGAGCCGTTTTACTCACAGTTCCCGCCGTGGCACCTTTCTTGGAGTAGAACAAGGCTGTGAACGGCCTGAAATGGATTTGCCTAATTTTGATGAGTTGCTGCGTGCACCCGGCTTTTGCCGCGGTGGAGCCGGTCTCGGCGCAAGTGCAGCCGAAGTCTTTTCAGACTTGGAAGGACCTGCAAGTCCTCGATGCGCAAAATCAGATGCTGCGAGTTTCCGCGCGCATTGCACAGATCAAATCCGGTAAGGGCGCCAAGAAAGACATCAAAGAACCCGCTCACTTACCCTCAGGCCGCGTGAAAACCACAGCCGATGTCGATCCCCTCAGTTTAGCCGAAAAGGACCTGAGCCGGGCGCGCGAGAGCCTGGAATCCGCGGGCAGCCTGGAGCTCCTGGACTATGTTAATATTTATTTACCTACCCTAGAGGCGCAACCCGAAGCCCTAGCGGCCCTCATGCAAAAGCTAACTAAAGAGGAACTCGGCGATATTCTAAAAGCGATCCTCTCAAAGAACACCCGCATTGACACGAAGCGCAACTCGCCGGTCATCAGCGGACTCCCAGTCGGCGCCCCCACTTCCAACTAAGTTTATTTCACTCACAACCTTGACTCTAAAAATCGCCCAATCATATTGGCATGTGTTCAAATCACTTTTAAATTAAGCCTTACTTTTTTCTACAGGAGGTAAAGTTATGGCAAAAGCAGAGGTTGGGGTTCGCCCGCTGCATGACCGCGTTCTGGTGCGCCGCATGCCCGAAGAAATGAAAACAGCCGGTGGGATCATCATCCCGGAAACCGCGAAAGAAAAACCCCAGCGTGGGGAGATCATGGCCACAGGCAAAGGCCGTGTGACTGAAGAAGGAAAGGTCACTCCGCTCGACGTAAAAGTCGGCGATAAGATTCTTTTCGGCAAATATTCAGGCACTGAGCTCAAACTCAATGGCGAAGAATATTTGATGATGAAAGAAGAAGATATCCTCGGAATCATGAACTAATTTATTTATTAATTAACGGAGAAAAAATAAAATGAGCAAAGAATTAAGATTCAGTGAAGATGCCCGCAACTCGATTTTGCGCGGCGTGAACATTCTGGCCAACGCGGTCAGAGTCACTCTCGGCCCCAAAGGCCGTAACGTGGTAATCGAAAAATCCTTCGGCGCGCCTTTAATCACCAAAGATGGTGTGACGGTCGCTAAAGAAATCGAACTTGAAAACAAATTCGAAAACATGGGCGCTCAAATGGTTAAGGAAGTCGCTTCCAAGACCAACGATGACGCCGGTGACGGAACGACCACCGCTACCGTTTTGGCTCAAGCCATTTTCCGCGAAGGCGCGAAAATTGTGGCCGCTGGACACAACCCCACAGAAGTGAAGCGCGGTATTGATAAAGCCGTAGCCGCGGTTGTGGAAGAACTCAAAAAAATCGCCAAACCCATCAAAGGCGAAAAAGAAATCGCGCAAGTGGGAACCATCTCGGCCAATAACGACAGTGAAATTGGAGAGATGATATCCAAAGCCATGGAAAAAGTCGGCCGCGAAGGCGTCATCACAGTGGAAGATAGCAAAACCGCCCTGACCGAACTGGAAACAGTTGAAGGTATGCAATTTGACCGCGGTTACCTCTCTCCTTATTTCGTGACCAACGCTGAGAGAATGGAAGCCGTCCTGGAAAATTGCTATGTGTTGATCTACGACAAGAAGATCAGCTCCATGAAAGACATGATCGGCGTTTTGGAAGGCGTGGCTAAATCAGGCCGTCCCCTTCTGATCATTGCTGAGGATGTTGAAGGCGAAGCTCTCGCCACTCTCGTGGTGAACAAGCTGCGCGGCACCCTGCACGTATGCGCTGTTAAAGCTCCCGGCTTCGGCGACCGCCGCAAGTCGATGCTTGAAGACATCGCCGTGTTGACCGGTGGAACTTTGGTGTCGGATGAATTGGGCCAAAAGCTCGAACAAGCCACCATTAAAGATCTCGGAACCGCCAAGCGCATTGTCATCGACAAAGACAACACCACCGTTATTGACGGCGCCGGCGACAAAAAAGAAATTCAAGCCCGCGTGGCCCAAATCAAGTCCCAGGTTGAAGACACCACTAGCGATTACGACAAAGAGAAGCTCAAAGAGCGTCTCGCGAAATTGGCTGGCGGCGTAGCCGTGATTCACGTAGGCGCTCCTTCGGAAGTTGAAATGAAGGAAAAGAAAGCCCGCGTGGAAGACGCTTTGAACGCGACTCGCGCGGCTGTTGAAGAAGGCATCGTGGCCGGCGGCGGAACCGCAATTCTCCGCGCCTCGCGCATCCTTGAGACGATGAAAACCACCAGCGATGAACAAAAAGCCGGCCTGAATATTATTCGCCGCGCTTGTGAAGAGCCGATTCGTCAGATCGCCGCAAATGCCGGCGTTGATGGCGCGATTGTCTTGGACCGCGTGCTCGCTGAGAAAAATGCCGGTTGGGGTTTCAACGCCTTGACTGAAGAGTACACCGATCTGATTAAAGACGGTGTGATCGATCCCGTGAAAGTGGTTCGTTGCGCTCTTGAGAATGCCGCCTCGGTGGCCTCCCTCATGATCACGACCGAAACCATGATCGCTGAAGCGCCTAAGAAAGACGATAAAGGCGGCGGCGGCGGTATGGGTGGCATGGGCGGAATGGGCGGCGGCGGAATGGATATGATGTAACCAGCAAGGCTGGCCGAAGGCCAGCCGCGCAGGTTTTTCATTCACATTCCCGCATCTCTACAAAAGAATTTTCAAGACCCGGAACAGCGTTCCGGGTTTTTTGTTTTTGTACTAGCCTCTGCTCTAAGGGGGATCAATGTTCTTATCTACTCTTGTCTCACTCAGCATTTTCGCCAGCGCCGAACCTTCAGCGCAAAGATTATCCGAAATCAAAGAAACCGCGGGTGCCATCACCCGCGAATCTTTATTTTGGAACGTCACCACTAGGAACAATGACCAGCTTCCCAGCCCGGCGGGATCTTACCGGCTCCATGACGGAACATTTCTGATTGAGTTCAATCCCACGATTTTCAACACGCTGTCTGAGGCCGGCCGAAATTTTATCACCTATCACGAACTCGGCCATATCCGGATCGGCCATGTGTCGCTGCCTTTTCCCGGAGCGGATGCGGCCAAAGAACTGGAATTTGAGGCCGATGCGTTCGCCATGTTCATTTATAAAAATTTGAACGGAATCGACGATGGGTTATTGGAATTCTTAAATTTCATTGAGGCGCGGACCGGCACGGTTCCCACTGGTCCCGCGCGCGCGGCTCTCTGCCGGTCTTTAATTGATTAATTCCAGTCCTGAGCTTGGTAAGATTTTATCGCCCGGCCGCAAACCCGGCGTAAATATTTGCAGTCATGGTCCGAAGATTGTTCGTGAGTCACAAAGCCAATAACGCCATTCCGGGCCAAACCGTAAACGCGGTTCGCGCCGATGCCGTTGCCGACAATCATAATTTTATAAACCACTTCCCCACCGATGGCGCCGGGAAGAGTAGCAATACCGCTGGCACCTTTTGAACTGGGTGGCTGATAACCCCGGGCCACGGCTTCAACCGCGTGTTCG
>JANMVK010000816.1:0-4713 GCA_031392725.1 Pseudobdellovibrionaceae bacterium | reverse complement strand
AGCAAGGATTCCATCGAGCTTTGCACCATGGTGGTCCACTTCGGGCCGATGCGCGACACCCACAGCGCGACGGCGCCGGCACCGATTAAGGCGTTGAGTAGCAGGGTGAAAAAAGCGCTGAGCGAAAAACTCAAATGCAGTTCCTCAAGCTCACTGAACACGCCCATCAACACCGACAAACTAAAAAACGCGATGGCCAGCGGCTTGGCCTGCACAGCGAACAGAGTGGTGCTAATGGCGGTGACTAAACCCCAATACCCCAAGCGTCCCAATCTTTGGCGCAGCACTTTGAGGCCCACGGCTCCCAAAATGTACGTGAGGGCGGTCATCAACACCGCCCAAACGCTATAAAAAATAATGCGCGAGATCCTTTGCCCAGCCGTCATAAAAAATTACTGGCGCGGTCCGCGATCGCCGCGGTCTCCACGGTCGCCTCTATCTCCGCGATCACCACGGTCTCCGCCGCCGCCGCGCATGGCTTCTGAACGCATCATCTTACGTTGTTGATTTTTAATTTCGCGTTCACGTTCACGGTTGGCGGTTTCCGCCAAGGCCTCTTTGAATTTTTCTACGAATTTCACCAGGCTGATACGGTCATCCAGGCGCGTGTGCTGAAAGCGCAGAATGCGTTCATTAATGCGCATGGTGCGCTCAAGTTCCGCCACCACTTCGCCGGTCGCTTCATAAGTCATATGGAAATAATTGCCCCGGGTGAGGCGATCAATCGGATTGCCCAATTTGCGTTTGCCCCAGGTGTCCAGGTGGTTGATGGTGCCGGTGAACGAGGCGATGACTTCCCGGCTTTTTTTGAAAAGGGCTTTTTGCTCCTCTTCAGTCGTGTCGGGGTGCAAGATGACCACCAGTTCGTATTTACGGCGAATTTTGGCGCTAGATCCAGCCATTTTTGGCGTCCTTTCGGTTAAAGCCCCGGCCTAAAGGCGGAGCAAGGAGATGGAAAGACTATGCGTCTAGCATGGCCTTATAAGCCGGACAAGCGAAAGCCGGACTTTATCTAGAGGTTTCACCTATGGGAAGATCGTATAGGAATGAATATAGCGCTTAAAGTGACCTCCGGGCCGCTGATCGACCAAATTTTCAAAGTGGACAAGCCCATGACCCTTGGGCGTCAGGGCGACATCGTACTCGAGGACCCCAAGGTTTCTGGAGTTCACGCCTCAATCAAGCAGACCTCGTCCGGCAAATGGGTGATCTCCGACAATGAGTCTAAAAACGGAATCCGGGTGCGGGATATCCGGGTGCAGGCCGTGACCCTCAGGCCTGGCGTGATCTTTCACATCGGCGAGAGCACCTTTGAGGTGTTTTCCTTGGATCCGCCCAAAGAAGAAACCGACATCAAGCAGGAGCCGGCCAAGCCTAAGAAAAAATACTGGTATGAGGCGCTGGCGCAGTTCCTGACGCAAAATAAGGACGAGTTTAAAGATAAAACGATCCCGCTGGTGGCACTGGAGCCGGCGCTGGTGCTGGAGTTCGTGCGCGGCCTGCAGATGAATTCAAAATGGATTTTGGGCTACGGCCCGCGCAAACTCGGTCCCACGCGCATCGATTTGCCGATTTGGGAGCCGGGCGCGCCGGATGTGTGCTTTGAAATTCATCCGACCAACGACGGAATCCTTTTCAAAACCAATCACGCTAAAGTCGTGCGGTTGAACAATCAACAGATAGACAGCCAAGTGCTGCGCATGGGAGATACTATCTCGATCAATGATACTCTCATCGAGGTGGATTTTACCGAATGAGCTTAGTGCCAAAAACAACGGGGTCCTTCAAAAGCTTTGACGGAACCCGAATTTATTACGAAGTGCGTGGCGAGGGTTTTCCCATCGTCTTGAATTACGGCATCGGCTGTTTGCTCAATCACTGGCGCCACCAGATCAAACATTTCTCGCAACATTACAAAGTCATCGCCTACGATTACCGCGCCCATCACCGCTCGGGAATGCCCGAAGACCGCGGCCACCTGACCTGCGATGCTTTGGCGCAAGATTTAAAAGGCCTGCTCGATCACTTGGAAATTCAAAAGGCGAGTTTATGGGGCCACAGCTTCGGCGCGCAAATGCTGGTGCGCCACTTTGATTTGTATCCCAACTTCGCGCACTCTCTGGTTTTTATAAATGGCTTTGTCGACAATCCGCTTAAGGGCATGTTTGGCAGCAAAGATCTCACCAGTTCGTTTTTCAAAATGATTAAAACCGGCTACGGATTAATGCCGGAAACTGTTTCGCATTTGTGGAAAGCCTCGGTGCAAAATCCTCTGGCGGTACAACTCAGCGCCTTGGCCGGCGGTTTTAATTTGCAACTCACCAGCCTGAAAGACATTGAAATCTACGCGCGCGGAATTGCCAGCATGGATCTCGATGCGTTTATGACTTTGTTTGAAAATATGATGGATTATGACGGCAAGCCGGTTTTGGAACGGATCAATGTGCCCACCATCGTGATCGGCGGCAAGCGTGACTCGGTGACGCCGCAACAATTCCAGAAGGAGCTGCATCAGGCGATCAAGGGCAGCGACTTTTTTATGGTGCCTTACGGATCGCATTGCACGCAGCTGGATATGCCCGAGTTGGTGAATCTAAAAGTCGAACGCTTTTTAAAGAACGTCGGCACTTCGACAAAATAAACATCGTCTTGCATGCGTCGGATTTTCAAAGGTATATAGGATGACAGGAGCGAATCATGCAACCAGATCCTAGCCTGCCCATCAGACCCAATTTCACCACAGGCATCGACCTTACGCTCCTCGAATACAATTTATCACTCTCGTACGAAGAGCGATTAGCCAACCATCAAAGAGCCTTTGAGATTCTTCAAGAAATTCTAAAAGCGAGAAAGGCACTTTATGGAGAACTTGAATAATCTCCTTAAAAAACTTTTAGAAAGTAAAATCGATTTCGTGCTGATCGGCGGATATGCGGCCGTACTTCACGGCTCATCCCAGGTCACTCAGGATATCGACATTTGCGCCGTAATGACCGACGATAATCTGGCCAAGTTACGAACAGCGCTCAAGGCGCTTGAGCCCCGGCATCGTATGAATGCAAGCTTTCAGCCTTCGCTCGATGAATATCCAGCTCCCGGTCAAAAAATAAATAATTACTATCTAAAAACCAATAGCGGAATCTTGGATATCATTGATACTGTACGGCCTGTTGGTCCTTTTGAGCGGATCAAAGCTCAGGCGATTACGGTGCAGCTGTTTGGCCAGGACTGCAAAGTTATTTCTCTTGATGATTTAATCGAAGTGAAAACAGCCATGACTCGCCCAAAAGACATAGCGACTCTGCAGGAGCTGAAAATATTGCGGGACAAGATCAACCCACAAGCTTGATTGAACCTTCCGTTTTTTTAAAAACGTCGGCACTTCGGCAAAATTGACATCGGGCTCTCAAAAATCGGAATGACACATTATGGACATTTACTCTGCCCGGGCAGAGTAAATAACGCGAGTTTGAATTTACTAGGTTCAATCCGCTGGCGGATTGAACGGACTTGTAAATGTCTATGCTGCAAAAATATGAAATCGGTTTGGTTAAAAACTGCAGCATGGGTTGCTGGCGCGATTGTTGTCTTGGCCCTTTATATAATTTGGTCATTTTCCGTCCGGCTCATCAATAGGCGGGACGCGAGAGCGAAGATTCAGCTGACCGAGTATAAACAAGCATTGAGTCTGTTTTTTCGCCACTGCAAGAGATATCCAATTACTGAAGAGGGCTTGGATGCGCTTCTCCTGCCATCGCAAAAGTGTCCAAATTGGGGACCCGAGCCGTATGTAATTCAAAATGTTAAAGATCCTTGGGGTCAGAACAAAATAAAAAAACCCGGCGTTGCCACCGGGTCTTGGAATTCCACTTAGAAATTCACATCAGGAATACTCACGGAAAAACCAATTACTGAAACGCGATGCCATCCACATCAAAACCATAACCTTGGATGCTGTCATCGGCGGTAAAGCTGATGATGACCGTATCGCCGTCCACCACGGGGCTGAACGTATCGCCGATTTTGCCGTGGAGTTCGCCGTAAACCACTCCGTTGGCGTCTTTAAATACGACTTTGTCGTAGCCGGCTTCTGTGTCGAAATTACTGAAGTGCACGGCCACTTTTTTCGCGCCCGGGACCGTCAGCGTAAAGTCTTGTTTAACTTTGGCGGCGTACGGGTGGGCCGTCGAAGCCGTTTCAGCCGACTTCTGCCAGTTGAACGGGTCGTCGGGATCGGCGGGTGCAACGGTGTCGGTGAGTGCGAAGTATGCATTCACTAAACCAGTCGCCACGCGGCCGCGGAGCGAAGGCATCGGGCGGGCCGAAGCCAGCAAACGGTTTTTTATCGTCGTGTAGCTCTGATCGAGATTCTGCGAATAGAGCAGCGCCGCTACGCCGGTGACGTGAGGAGTGGCCATGGATGTTCCCGACCAGCTCTCAAGTCCCTTCATCGTATAACTGTAAACGTTGGCGCCGGGAGCCGCGATATGAACCGTGTTTTTTCCATAGCTGGAAAAACTGGCCAGCGCGCCGGTGGGATCAATCGCCGCCACCGAGATCACGTTGTCCACTTCATAGTTGCACGGATATTCAGGAGCCGCGTCGTTGTCGTTGGAACTGTTGCCGGCTGCCGCGATAAATAAAATCCCCGCGTCTTTGGCTTTCACAATGGAATCGAGAAGCGCTTGCGAGAATCCGCCGCCGCCCCATGAG
>JANMVK010000735.1:0-2996 GCA_031392725.1 Pseudobdellovibrionaceae bacterium | reverse complement strand
CTAAAAAATGACTTATACGTGAACTAGAAGTTCATCATGTTTAAAACGTCGAGTTGACCGTTCGAGGTCATCTTGCCGTTCAAAACGCCGGTTTTCTTGGCGCTGTTCAAAATCGCGGCTTTCACTTCCTGCCATGATTTTTCGGGGTGGTAGCTCCAATAGAGAGCCGCCGCGCCGGCAACGTGGGGAGTGGCCATGGAGGTTCCATCCCAAGTGGCGGTGATCAAACCGGGAATATCGATCACAGTGTCGGAGTATTTGTCGCTCGAGGTGACCGTGCTAAAAACCTTCACGCCGGAGGCGGCGATATCTACCGTGCGGGCTCCCCAGTTGGAGAACGAGCCGAGCGCGCCGTTGATATCGATCGCAGCGACACTAACGATGATGTCGTTCGGATAGCTGGCCGGAAACGCCGGTTTGGCATCGGTGTCATTGTTGTAGCCCACGCCTTGGTGGCCATTGCCGGCGGCGCCGATAAACAGGACGCCACGGCTTTCCGCATAGGCGATCGCCTCTTTCAATGCGCCGGTGTCGGGATCCGCGGCATCTTCACCTTCCGAACCCCATGAGTTCGAAGTCACTTTCGCCCCGTTATCCACAGCGTATTTAATGGCTTTCACCGCATCCGCCGAAGTGCCCTGGCCTTTTTCGCTGATAAAGCGAAGGGCCATGATGCGGACGTTCGGTGCGACTCCGGCAATTCCTTTGCCATTGTCACCGCGAGCGGCGACGTTGCCCGCGCAATGCGTGCCGTGACCGGGATTGCCGCCGCTTAACAACATGTCCATCATGCTGGCGGTTAAATCGTAGGGTTTGTTGTCGTTAGCCGAGAAATCCCAGCCCACGATATCGTCGATGTAACCATTGTGGTCATCGTCGACATTGTTACCGGCGATTTCGCGCGGATTTCTCCACATATTGTCGACCAGATCCTCGTGCGTGTAGTCCACGCCCGTGTCGATCACGGCCACGATCATTTCCGGAATTCCTTTGGAGAAATTCCAAGCGCTCTGCACACCCATCTGGTTCATGCCCCATTGTTTGCTAAATAAAGGATCGGGACCTGAGCCGCCGCTGCCGCCCGAGGGAATTTCGGGATTGTCGGCCGCGGGAGTGTCGCCGATACCGGCAAATCCGCCGGCCAAAATGCGCTGAGCGATCTCTTCTTTAACAGCCTGGAGGCCGAGCGTAGGATTTTCGAGCAGTTTGATTTTGTGGTTGAGCGTGACCTTGACCACGAAGGGCAGGCTGCGCAACGAATGAGCACTGAATGCGGAAACAGAACTAACGGGAACTTTTACGTGAGTCCAACCGCCCACGCCCAGGTCTTCAACTTGAGTTCCTGCGGGCATCATCGCCTGCAGTGAGAAGATGCGCGCCGAATTTCCAGGCGTAATTTTCACAAGATAATCACCTGCATCCGCGGCGAAAATGCCGCCGGAGAACAGGGCAGCCATTAAAATGGTAATGAGTTTCATTAGACCCCTCCTTAGTGTTGAGCACGCGCCGTTCACTTCGCGAGCGAAGTGAACCTATTCTGCGTAACGACGCGTCACTCGATCCGTTTTCGATCCCTAATGCTTCCTTGGGAACTTCGAGACCCAAGTCTATTAGCCGTTAGACTAGTTTCAAATTGAAACCACCCGGTGCTTAAAAACTAGACCTTTCGGAGCTAAGCGGCAAATCGCGGGCATTTTCGCCATCTGTCTATATATTTGAAGCGGCTAATTAATTTTGCTAGTTTCAACTGATTGAAAACTTATTGATAGGAGTCCGTTTTGGCTGAGGCACTCAGACAAGTGGACCGCGAACTCGTCGAAAGCACCCGGACGTTTGCGTTCACCACAAAATTAGACAAGATCGTCGCATGGGGAAGAAAAAATTCTCTATGGCCGCTTCCCTACGGAACGGCTTGTTGCGGCATCGAAATGATGTCGGTGATGGGACCGAAATATGATCTCGCGCGCTTCGGCGCGGAAGTGGTGCGCTTCTCTCCGCGCCAAGCCGACATGTTAATCGTGGCCGGCACGATCACGGAAAAAATGGCGCCGGTGATTCTGCGGATTTACCAACAGATGCTGGAGCCGAAATATGTGATCGCCATGGGCGCGTGCGCGAGCAGCGGTGGATTTTACCGCGCGTATCACGTGCTTCAAGGGGTCGACAAAGTGGTGCCGGTGGATGTTTACGTTCCCGGTTGTCCGCCCACTCCCGAAGCCGTGCTCGACGGCGTGATGTGCGTGCAGAAAATGATTGAAGACCTCGCGCCCCGCCCGTGGAAAGACCACTGGCAGCCGGGACAGCTTCGATGAGCAATACAATTGAAACGGTCCGCACGGATCTCTCTAATAAATTTCCCAGTATTAATTTCGACTACGCTCACGCCAATCACGGCAATATTCTGCATATTCCCAAAGAGTATGTCGTTCTGGTGATGAAGCATTTCAAACAGAGCGGACGCTTTGATTTCCTGATGAATATTTCAGGCGTGGATTATCCCGAGCGCGCAAAACGCTTTGATGTGGTTTATGAATTGTTCTCGACCCGCACCATTGAACGCCTGCGGATCAAAGCCCAAGTTGGCGAAAACGAAGATGTGCCCACGATTATTCACCTGTGGCGCGGAGCCGATTGGTTTGAGCGCGAAACTTGGGATATGTTCGGCATTCGTTTCGCCGGCCACCCGAATTTGCGCCGCCTGCTGGTGCATCACCAATTCAAGGGCTGGCCCTTGCGCAAAGAGTATCCGGCCGATTTGCAACAGCACTGCACGGAATCCTTGCCGGTGCATTTTGACGAAGATCCCAGTTATCCCACCCACGAATCGAATAAAGATTTGGTGCCGCTCAATATCGGCCCTTCTCATCCGGCCACGCACGGCACTTTGCGGGTGATGGTGCAGCTCGACGGCGAAAAAGTTCATCGCGCCACTGTGGAAATGGGATACCTGCACCGCTGTTTTGAGAAAATGGCGGAGACGCATCCTTATAACCAAG
>JANMVK010000718.1:0-5276 GCA_031392725.1 Pseudobdellovibrionaceae bacterium | reverse complement strand
CCAGCGGCCACGCCGACTCGTCAATGAGTGCGACTTACTTGCTTGAAGGCCTAGCCGCCAATGACTACGTGGACGTGACCGTGATTCGCGCGGGCGCCGCCGGCACCATCACCGCTGTAGGAAAATTCTCGACTTATATTGAAAACGTGGCGGCTGCGCGCGTGGTCTACACCGGCATCACCACCGCCACCGCGGCCGGCGCCAATCTCAACGCCGCCAGCACTTTATTGTGGAATGACGTCACTAAAGATTTAGGATTCACTCACACCAACGGCACCAACACCATCACCCTCGATGCGGTGGGCTCTTATGCCGTGCACTTTAATGTTCCCGGCACAGGCTCTATCGCCAACGGCAATGTGAAACTGGTGGCCAACATCAACGGCACGCCGGTGGTGGGCGCCGAAGCGAAACAGGGATTTGTCTCAAATGTCTCCGGCCACACCGGGACCTCAATGCATTGGTCGGGAATTATCACGACCGTGTCAGCCAACGCGAATCTCACCATCACCACCGCGCAGGAAGGCGCTGCGGGCGCCATCGCGGTTCCCGCTGGATATCAGGGTTCAATTTTTGTCGAGCGCTTAGGCTCAACGGCTGATTTGTTTTATGCAAGGGCCACCACACTTCTTGGCGGCGGCACGGATTTCAATCCGGCGACGGCCACGGCGGTGGATTTCACCACGGAAAATCTGGAGGACGGAGCGATCTTCACTCATGCGATTAGTGGCACGGCCGAACAGGTGCAAGTGACAACGGCGGGCGATTACCTTCTCATGTTCAACGCGCAGAACACCGGGGCCGGAGTGAGGGTCAACTCCAACTTCCGAGTCACGGTCAATGGCACTGCGGTTAGCGGCGCGGTTGCGAGCTCGTTCTTCCTGCGCAATGCCGGTGCCCAGAATGAAACTTCAGGCACTATGGTGTACTTACTCAGACGGCTGGCCGCTAACGATATCGTCCGTGTGACCGTCCAGCGCGAGTCCACCATAACCACAGCCACCACCAATCAAAACACTTCACTGATGCTGATCCGGAAGCCATAGAACTGGCCTCTGCTCAGCCGTTGGTCCAGTAAATCCTAAAACGAAACATTCCGAAAAGAATAGTATGAGAAGGATCGCCCTTTCCCTAGCTGGACTTTTAATCGCGATGGATGCCCATGCGGCGTTCTACTCGCTAACCTTGGATGGCGGCTACCTTTACTCACGCTGGGAGTACCAATCCCCCACCTCCACATTTTCGTTGCTGTCACGAGCCGGCCAAACCGCGCGCGGAACGTTTACCGTCGGCAGCAAAAGATTGGAACTGATCGCCGGCGGCGGCATCGACAATTTTAAATTCACCGCGCCCGAAACGCGAATGCTGACCGCGGCCGAAATCAGCACCAGCATGTATTTGGCCGGGCTCCGCTATAAAACTCCTTCCATCTGGACGTCGCTCACCTTTCAAGCCAAGGACGCGCTATTTTTGGTGGAAAATTCTCCGACCGCGTTTGAATTGAAAAAAGCGGGAGTGGGATTCGCCGTAGGCGGCATCACGTTGTTCGGCTGGGGCCAAGGCTACAAAATCACCATCGACGGTGAATATGGAATCCCCGTCAGTTCGCCAAAAAATGATTACGGCACGATAAAAATGTCCTACTTCACCCGCGGCACCGCGCGCGTGGAATTCGGCAGCGTGTTCCGCGTGGGCGTTTTCACCGGCATCGAAAACCAGGAATACCTCATGAACTCCACCAATAAATTCTACCGCTCCGATTTCTTCGGCGGCCTCACCATCGCCATCGGCGCAGGAAAAAGCGGCAAAGGTGGCGGCGGCAGCAAAGGCTGGGGCAGCGGAAACGTCCCCAATTACCCACTCTAGAGGGTACGCGTTCCCTCCGCGAGCGGAGGGAACCTTTCCTGTAAGCAGTGCGTCGCGATGCATAACTGAGTGTTTCCCTTGCCTTAAAACCCAAGATATTGGAATCCTACTCCTTCAAAACCTGTGTTGGGGTGTCGGCAAGCTGGTAAGCCTTCAGATTTTGATTCTGACATTCGCAGGTTCGAGTCCTGCCACCCCATCCAATTTTTTTCTAAACTCCCGAAACCAATCGTAATTTAGAATCCACTTTTGGAGTTGCGGGTTTTTGCGGGTCAACGTTTCCCCCGAACATCTGATCGGCTCCCCCATCCACTTTGAAAACATCCCCCAGTGCGCGCGAGACTTTGAGCTTCTGATGATCCGTTTCTCCAGTATATCTCCGAGTCACTCTTACTGAAGAGTGACCGAGATACCTCGAGATCGCATCAATATCGCCTGTGGCCTCGTTTGCGAGTGTGGCTGATGTTCTCCTAATAAAATGGGTGCCGCCGACGTGCGTGAAGCCTAGCGACTTAAGAACCACATTGAAGTAAGTCGCAATGGTTTTCCTATTTAAAGGAGAACCATCGGAGCGACTAAGCAACAATGGGTTTTTAGGATCGCTATCTTCAATAATGGTCTTAAGAACAGAAACCAGTTCTTGAGGTATTGGCAAATACCGGACTCGTTTCGTCTTGGTGTGCTCCTTAATCTTAGGAATCCAAGTCTTAACGTCCCAGTGCACACTTCTACGGATAGTCGTGAGCGTTCGCCGGACCGCGAACGTATTGGGCCTGAATCGATCGACGATGACGTACACGCCGCGCGAGAGCAAAGATGAAGCACTCGAGAAGCGAATGAAAGAACTCTCAACCAAACACCGCAGATTCGGCTTGCCTAGGCTTCATTTTTTACTCAAACGCGAAGGCCTTGTCGTGAGCAAGCACCGAACAGAGCGGGTTTATAACAAACTTCGGTTGCAAATCAAAAACCGCAGGAGGATTAAGCAAATGGCCGCAACAAGAGTTCCGCACACCAAAGCCACCAAGCCCAATGAGATCTGGTCGTTTGATTTTCTTTTTGACCGATTCGAAAACAATCGAAGTCTTAAATGCTTAACCATCGTGGACGACTGTACGAAGAAAAGTCCCGGACTGCTCACTGCGCACTCAATCACAAGCGAAGACATGATTACGTTTTTCGAATCGCTTCCCAGCCTTCCGAAAAAACTCAGATGTGACAATGGCCCAGAAATGAGCTCAAGAAAATTTATGGACTGGGCATACAAGAACAATATTGCGATAGAATACATTCAACCGGGCAAACCGATTCAAAACGCGTTCATTGAGTCTTTCAATTCGCGGATTCGAGACGAATGCCTGAACGAAGAACTGTTTCATGACTTGGCCGACGCGAAGAAGAAGATCGAAAAGTGGCGACGATATTACAACGAGGAGCGGCCACACTCTGCCATTGGAATGAAAACTCCAGTGGACTATGAAAGGGAATTCGATAAATAAACAACGCGGGAAGACTCAAGATCCCTCCGGCTGAAATTCGGGGGTAACCTCAGGGGCATAGCCTTTGATACCTTTGGTTGTATTTTCCCAGAGCTTCGGAAAAACAGATGTTCGCGCGGCAAAGAGACTATGAAATAATCCTATTTTATCGTCCGAGGACTGAGGCGCTATTCCAAACGAAGAGCCCATTATCGGCGGCAATTCAGCGGCCGGTATGCTTTGAGATCGTAGACGACTCAGTTTTGAAACGAGTTCGCGCCGCTCTCCCTCGAGGGCTTCCAAACGTCTTTCAATCTCCTGAATCTGTTGATTTTGCGAAATCAATCACGAAGCCTTGCGCTTTTTAGCTTTTTTAGGTCGTATTTGAAGTTCCATCCCAAGACTCTGCATGATCTGTGTTACAAGATCAAAGCTCGGGTGCCCGTTCTTGTCGAAGACCTTGTATAGAGTGCGTCGATTGATGCCGGTCTCCTCAGCAAGCTTCGAAACCCCGTGAGCCTTGGCTACGTCACCAAGAGCAATCGGAAGGAAGTTCATGTCGTTGTCGACGATCGCAGACATGATGTAGGCAGATGCGAACTCCGGGTCGCGAAGTTTCTCCATCAGATCCGTTTCGAAGCCTGTCATTGGCTTGGTTTTCATGTGTTCATCTCCTTCCATTCAGTCCAATAGGCGCGGGTCTTTTTGATGTCGGCCGTCTGGGTCCGCTTGCTTCCGGCCATGAGGATCAAGATCAATTCATCACCGTGAATCCCGTAGTACACTCGGTAGCCGGGTCCGTAGTCGACCTTTAGCTCCCAGACGCCATCACCCACGTTCCGGGTCTTACCAAATTGACCAAGCCCCGCTTGCCGAATCCTCTTGTACAAAATGGCCTGAGTCATCTTGTCTTTAATCGATGAGAGCCATTCCTTGGCCGGCTCTTTTCCAGCCGGTGTCCTGTAGTAGTCAACCGAACGGTGCTTGATCTGCATAATTAAATGTGCCCTATAGGGCACAAAAAGTCAATTGGGATTTTCAATCCTTTTGAAAGAAGCCTCGTTGGTTTGGGACTTGCGGGTCTTCCCCCATCCAAATCTGCGGGCTTTTGCGGGTCAACCCATGTCATATTGGTACCTTTTTAGGCATCTTCTGACATCTTGGGTCAGTGGCAAGTTCTTGAAATTGTTAAATACCCATAAAGTCTATTTACTTGGAAAATCACCCTGGGGGCTCCTGCCACCCCATCCAATTAAGCAAGTATGGTTCTACGGTTCTAAGGGCCTGATCCATGGCCCTTTTTTCTTTTAACGCACGGTCGAAGCTTTCATTGTTCCAATCCCTCTTTTCGCTGAACTGATTCAAATACATCTTTATGAACGAAGACCCTGTCTGCATTTTCGCGACGGCCCCATTCGGAGTGATCATGACTTTCCGAACCGCCGATCGCAAAATTTGCGTTCGGGTCTTTGGCGAATCATTTTTCAATAGGAGACTTCGCAGATATTCTCGAAATGCCGAAAACGTTTTCAAGTCCGCTGGTGGGTCTTTTACACATCCCGAAGCCATGAGCGCTTCTCTCTTTTCTTCGGCCGCCTTCTTCAATCCTTGCAACCGTTCAAGCTGCTTAAAAATCGGAGTGGGCTCGATATTCTCGGGAAGTGTGGCAATCCGATTTTAATCGTCGAAGAGAGAAGAGATTTTTTCTGGTCGCAATTATATGTCAGTTAGTTGCATTCACCTGGGCCTGTTATCTCATTAAAAATCCTCAGGCGCTGAATCTAGTCGGATTTTTTGCAGCGTTAACGACGGCTCTCTTCTCTTGGATGCAAATTCGGAAATTTCAAGAATTGGCCCAAGTATACGCGTTGACTGCTCAAGAGCTGGGAATGGCTGAAGCAAGAGCGGGAACAATCTCGACAGATGAACAGC
>JANMVK010000679.1:0-2199 GCA_031392725.1 Pseudobdellovibrionaceae bacterium | reverse complement strand
GAGGATGCCGCCGGCGATAAAAAACACGGCGAGATTGGCGACCCATCCGTTGAGGTCGGCGAAATCTTTGACCGGCAGCTGGATCGAGGCGATGACCTGGTAAAGATAGTTCAAGGCGGCGGCGGCCACACTTCCGGTCAGGAAAAATAACCCCGACTGGATTATGGAAATATTGTTGAGCTGCCGCAATCGCATCCGAGCCGGTCCTTCGTCTAGGTCATTCCCATAGCTTCCGCTTACCAATTCTAGAGGCAGTGAGTATAATTAATCAAATGAAACGGGCTTTTATCACCGGCGTGACCGGACAAGATGGATCTTACCTCGCGGAACTTCTGCTCGAGAAGGGTTATGAGGTTCATGCCATTCTCCGGCGCTCCTCGGTTTTCACCACCGGCCGGATTGATCACATCATGACTCATCCGCGCTTTAAAACTTACAGCGGTGATCTCACCGACTCGAGCAACCTCCATACGCTTTTGCAAAAGTGCAAACCTGAGGAAGTTTACAATCTCGGAGCGCAGTCTCATGTGGCGGTGTCGTTTGAAGTTCCCGAGTACACCGCTGAGGTCGACGCGCTCGGCACCATCCGCCTGCTCAATGCCATTAAAGACATCGGACTGAATACCCGCTTCTATCAAGCCTCAACTTCGGAACTGTTCGGCGGAATGCCCGATACGGCCCCGCAAAATGAAAAGACGCCGTTTTATCCGCGCTCCCCTTATGGGGCCGCCAAATTGTATTCTTATTGGGTGGCGGTGAATTACCGCGAAGCCTACGGGCTTTACGCCTGCAATGGAATTTTGTTTAACCACGAGTCTCCCCGCCGCGGAGAAACTTTTGTAACGAAGAAAATCACCAAAGCCGCGGCCCGGATTAAAAAGGGCGAACAGGATTTGCTGACTCTGGGCAATCTCGACGCCCAACGGGATTGGGGCTACGCCAAGGAATATGTCGAAGCCATGTGGCTGATGATGCAGGCCAAAACCGCCGTCGACTACGTAGTGGCAACCGGCGTAAAAACCTCTGTGCGTAAGTTTGTGGAATACACCTTTGAAGAAATCGGAGTGAAGATTCAGTGGAAGGGAACCGGGGTTAACGAAACCGGCATCGATGTGGAGACCGGTAAGACCCGCGTGAAGTTGGATCCCCGCTATTACCGCCCCACCGAAGTGGATCTGCTCCAGGGCGACCCGAGTCTGATTGCCAAAGATTTAGGCTGGAAGGCCAAAACCGACGTGCGAAGTCTGATTCAGATTATGGTTCGCTACGACATGAATTATCACAGCTACGGCGGCAAAGAATGATTTTGGTCACAGGCGCCACGGGATTCGTGGGCCAAAGAGTGTGCCGCCTGCTCGCTGAGCGCGGACAGAAATATGAAAAGACCTCATTATCTTTAGGTTGTGATCTCCGCGATCTCCAATCCGCGCGTAAGATGTTCGGCAAAGTTAAGCCCACTTATGTATTGAACTGCGCGGCCTTCGTCGGCGGAATTTCCTACGGCTACAAACATCCGGTCGAACTGTTTAAAAATAATCTGCAAATGACCACCAACCTGATGGAGTGTTGCCACGAATTCAAAATTAAACGCCTGGTGAATCCCATTTCTAACTGCGCCTATCCCGCCAAAGCCACTTTGTTTAAAGAGTCGGAGTTCTGGGACGGCCCGCTCCACGATTCTGTCTTGGTCTATGGCTTTGTCCGCAAGGCAGCCTGGGTGGGCTCATGGGCTTATCAGCAGCAATATGGAATCGACTCGATCAATCTGATTGTTTCCAATATGTATGGGCCGGGTGATCACTTTGAAGAGGTGCGTTCCCATGCGCTCGGCGCTTTGATTATGAAATTTGCCAATGCGGCCAAGACTAATCAGAAACAGGTGGTGGTTTGGGGCACGGGAAAGCCGGTCCGCGAATGGCTTTATGTCGACGATGGCGCCGAGGCGCTGATCCGCGGGCTCGATATTCCTCCTCAAGTCGATCCCATTAACATTGGTGTCGCGAGCGGCCTGTCGATGCGTGAGCTTGCGGACATGCTGAAAAAGAAAACCGGCTTTAAGGGCGAAATCGTCTATGACCCGACCAAACCCGACGGCGCGCCTTACAAAACGGTGGACGGCAGCATCGGAAAAAAAATTATGGGTTGGGCGCCGCCGACACCGCTTGAACAGGGCATCGACACAACGATAGACTGGTACCT
>JANMVK010000662.1:0-3437 GCA_031392725.1 Pseudobdellovibrionaceae bacterium | reverse complement strand
ACCTTGCAACACGCGATGCGGATCAAGCGTCCCGCCTACCGCGAACAAGTGCGGCGCAAACTTCTCACCGCGGGATTAAGCCAGGAACTCAACGAAGACGAATTCATCGGCTTGAAAATTCTGTGGGGATTATTTTTTCCGTTCGTCATGTTCATCATGAACTTCGCGCTGCAGATGAATCTGCCGGTGTACATCGTTCCCGGCATGGCCGTGATCGGCTGGATTTTTCCCGACTTTCACGCCAGCTCCGCCCGCAAGCGCCGTTACATCGAAGTGGTGATGGACTTGCCGTTCTTTATCGATCTGATGGCTCTGAGCACGGAAGCAGGTCTTGATTTGATGGGATCCATTTCGCGCATCGTGGAGAAAGCTGAACAAAGCACGCTGGCCGATGAATTCCGCCTGGTGTTGAAAGATATTAAACTCGGCAGCTCGCGCCGTGAAGCTCTGGGCCGTTTATCCGACCGCCTCGAAATTCCCGAGATCACCAGCTTCACTTCGGTGGTGCGTGATGCCGAGGAAACCGGCGCCAGCATCGCGCAGGTGTTGAAAGATCAATCGATCCAAATGCGTCTCGAACGTTTCGTGCGCGCTGAGAAAGCCGGCGCCCGCGCCTCGCAGCTGATGCTGTTCCCTCTGATGTTTTTAATTTTGCCCGCCGTGTTTATGATGGTGTTTTCACCGGTGGTCTTACAATTTTTCTATGGGCCCAAATGATGAAGAAATTAGTTAACGCGCAAACCAAACAAACTCTCGTGCCCCGCCTGGAAGTGGCGGACACGGTGTGGTCGTGCATGCGCGGTCTGTTGGGGCGTTCCGGAATCGGCGCGCAAGAAGGTTTGTGGATCGTGAGCCGCGGCAGCATCCACACTTTTTTTATGAAGTTTGCCATTGATCTGGTTTTTGTTGACCGCGATTTGGTCGTGACCAAAACGGTTTCGCACGTGACCCCGTTCCGCTTTGTGTGGCGCGGATGGAGAGCGGCAAGTGTGATTGAGCTTCAAGCTGGTTTTTTAGAACGGAACCCGATTCGGGTGGGTGATAAGTTGCATGTGGATTCTTCGGTTTCTTAACGGCCCCTTGGCCGGACAGATTGTGCCTCTCAACAAGCATTCCACGCTTTTGGGCCGGGCTCCGAACTGCGACATCAAAATCCCGAGCGCCAATATTTCCAAAGAGCACACGCGCATTGAAGTGTTCGACGACAAGCTGATCATCTCCGACGCCGGCTCACGCAATGGCACGTTCCTCAACGGCATTCAGATCCGTTCCACCAAAGCCAAATCGGGTGACAAAGTCGCCATTCATGAAATTTTCTTCGAGGTGCAGAAGGTGCCCGACGGCTGGGCGCAGAGATTCCAGCAGCCCTATCAGGTTTACGGCTCTCCCCAGGGCCAGAGTCCACAATCTTATGGCAACGCCGCTTATCAGCAGCATCCGATTCACGGTGAACCCATTCCCGACGATCAACCGATTGATGATCCGATTTTGGGCCGCGTGCCCCGCTGGGCCAACGGGATTCAGGGTTACATGGAAAACGTGGTTCTGCCCGGCGTTTATATGTTGCCGGAAATGTTTGAATTCAAATACGTGCTCGCCGGGTTTATGGCGGCATTTATTATGCTGGTGACCGCGCTGTCGAGTATTCCCCTCGTGCAAATTTTAAAAGCCAGCATCGAGGAAGAAAGCCAGCAGCACGCGCTCACCATCGCGACCACGCTGGCCACGCTGAACGGACCGGCGCTCCGCAACGGTCAGGAAACTGGAACCAGTGTCGCCATCGCCACCAGCCGCCCGGGAGTTTCAGACGCGCTGATCATTTCCAACGTCGACGGCAACGTCATCGCTCCGGCCTCGCGCTCGGGAACTTTTCCCAATATGCCGTACGTGCATGAGGCGCGCAAAGAGGCCAAAGAATCCGTTCGCCAAGTGGATGACAACACCGTCGTGGCCATGGTGCCGGTCATCGCCTTCAACCAGGAAACCGGATCGCAGACCGTTACTCATTGGGCAGTCGTGCAATATGATATGAGCTCACTGGCGGTCGACAACGGGCGCATACTTTCCCTGTTTATCACCACGCTGTTTATCGCTCTGATCCTGGGCTTTATATTATTTTACTTCTTATACAAGATGATTGAGTTCCCCATTCGCAGCATGAACCGTCAACTCGACGTCGCGCTGAAAGAGGGACAAGACCAAGTCATGATCACCTATCAGTTCCCGGCCATGCAACTGCTCGCGAGCAATGTGTCGAGCGCGCTGAACCGGATTCTCTCAGGCCCTGATAGTAACAACGCCAAGGGCGTCACCGAACATGACCGCAACCGTGAAATTTCCAATGTCATTGAGCTGATCGGCTTTGCCGCCATGGGCATTCGCGCGCACGATCTGAGCATCGCGGCCGTCAACCAAACTTTAGAATCACGCTTGGGCCAACCGGCCGCCACGCTGATCACCATGGCGGTTAACGAGTTGCCCGATCAAGCGCTCAAATTGAGCATCAAAGATTTGCTTGAGCGCGTGGACCAAAATCCTGATGAAATGGCATCCAACGAATTGGAATTCAGCGGCTTGAATTATCAAATCGTGGCGCAAGCGGTGTATGGCACCAACAAAGTGGCCTACTACTTAATCGTGCTGCTGCCCTTGCAGGAGGGTGAATGAGCGCGGCCATCGCCTCCAATCACGCTCCGGAAACCAAGTGGACCGTCGTCAGCGGACCGATGAAGGGCGTTGTGCGTTTGATGTCGCACACGCAATTTTCCATCGGCCGCAGCACCGAGTGCGAATTTGTCGTGGTCAACGACCCAAAGTGCAGCCGCAAGCATGCCACCATCATCATCTCGCCGCACGGCTGTGAAGTGATCAGCGCCAACGATAAAAATCTGGTGATGTTGAACGGTAAAGAGATCGAGCGCAAACCTCTGAAGGACGGCGATATTCTCACCTTGGGTGAAACCGAAATTCAATACAACTCCACCGCGCGCCGCATGGATCCGGTGCACATGGCCGTCGCGCGCCCGCAGCCGCAATATCCCATGGGCTCCGCCCATCCGGTGGGTCCCCCGCGCCGCCGCACTCCCAAGAAATCCTCGTCACCGCGGCTGGTGATTTATTTTGTGCTGGGAATTTTCTTTTTATTTTTAATGACGCCGACCAAGAAGAAAAAGGCCGGCATCGACATCCGCACGCAACAACAAATTCAAACTGACATTGAAGAAGCCAATAAGCTGAGGGAAAAAGCCGACGCCGATTCCATTAAACGAGTGGATCAAACGGTGACCGCGCGCCAGGCGCAGGAAAATTACATCCGTGGCTTCCGTGATTTCTCAAAAGGCCAGTATGACCGCTCGCTGGTGAGTTTCCAGGCGTGTCTGGCCCTAAATCCAGAACATGTGCTGTGCAACCGATATATAAAGTGGGCGCAGCGCAAA
>JANMVK010000627.1:0-6637 GCA_031392725.1 Pseudobdellovibrionaceae bacterium | reverse complement strand
AGAACCCCTCCATGACAAAAATATGCAAGTTTATCCTATTGGCGGCGTCGGGTTTCGTTTTGGCTTCAGCTCAGGCGGAAATTGTCGTCGATGTGTTCGATCCTGACACCCTTCAAGCGTTGGATAAACCGGGTCTCTATTCCCTGGCGAGTATGCTGGGCATACGCCAAACCGACGGTTTAAAGCGAATGAGCCTGTCGGCGATGAACGCCAGCGGCAACGCTAAGTATTTGGCATTGGTTAACACCATCACTCAAGACGTTGAGGAAATAAAATCCAAAGCCGGCGTAGGCTTGGCATATAGCGCGGAACACGCTGAAACGCTGGCTCCCTCTGGCAATATCGGGCGTCACTTCGATCCTTATTGGCTGACCAGTGCGCTGGCCGCATTTCCGTTGGTGGCCGTGGTTAACCGTGTGGATAAAAAGGATTTCTACCCGGATTCCTGCGGAGAGATCCGGTTTATTTATCGGTTGGCCTATTCCCGTGCCCAACCCGAAGCGCGCTCGACACTCCCGGTTTTTTTAAACATCGTGTTTAAAGTGACCGCCGGCAGCAATGGCAATTGCGCCTCTGAGGCTAAGAAATGGGATTTCCCGGCCGGCCTCACTAAGGGTGAAGCCGGAGCCCGTCAGATTATGGACGGCCCGCTGCGCGCCTCTCTCGCAATGAAGCAAATTGAACTCAATATGCAGATCGTGCGCTTTCCCTCTGGTTTAGAGACCGAATTCGGCGGGCAGGCGATTTATTTATTCCGCATCTTTGAAGAGGACGTCACGACCGGGGGCCTAAAGGCTCGCCCGCTTGAGAATACGATTGATGTGGCCGCGCTCAAAGACCCCGCGCTAAAAACGGATCTGCTCAAGCAATTGCGCAATCCCGAAAATCTCAAAAAAATCGATGAAGGCACCTTTGTCCTGGAAAATTCGCAAAAACGATTGCTGTCCAAACGCGCGCTGTCGTTTTCCACCAGCGGCCGCAGCCGCTTAAGCAACAAGCCTTACACCGCGGCTCTTGGCCCCAATGGTGAGGGTCTCGGACCGGTGAATCTTGAGGGTTTGAAATTTATCAAATCTCCCGCCGGACTGATCGAGCGCTTGAACAATTCCACTTGTGTCGGTTGCCATCAAAGCGGCGGCACGGCCGGTTTTCATTTGTTGGGACTGGGTGGCGGATTAAATTCGGCATTCAACCAAGTGGTGCTGCCGTTTTCGCCGCACTATAGTGCCGAGCGCGAGCGCCGGTTCGCTCAAATCACGGCGTTGATTGAACAACGCCCGTTCGATACGTTCCGTGCGTTGTCTTTTATGCCCGTTGGAACCACGGCCAATGACCGCGAATTGTGTTTGCTCGACAACAAAGATTTCGTCCAACTATTCGCGTGCCGCACCGGCACCGTTTGTAAAGCCACGGTGCAAAACAGTGGAGTGGGCGTGAACATCGGCGAGTGTATCTATGAAGGCGCCGCCATCGCCGGCCACGTGTGCCGCGTGGGTGTGATTAAGAATGGCGCGCAAGATCTGGCGCTGGGCGAATTATTTAATCTCAAATCCTTTAAAGACAAAATCGACATCAGCCGCGAATTCGGCGGCGCCACCTGCGGCAATCCCAAAGGCGGAGTTCCGCTCGGCCGTGTAGCTAAATCTTGTGACTTAAATTCAAGCGAAGGCCGCCTGGAGTTTGTTGACAGGATTAATTCCTACGACGATGTGCCCAAACAAATCTGCGCCATGCGCGGTGGACCGCAATTTGACGAATGCGCCAAGGCCACAAACCCGGCTCAATGTTTAGCCGGAGCACCCATCGTGCGCGCATTTCTCGACACCTGTTATCCAGGCCGCTTTTGCCGTGAAGATTACATTTGCCAGCAGCTGCCGGCCGCCATTTCGCGCGACTACAGCACCGACCGCCGGAGCGTAATCACCTCGCGGGTGGAAAAGCTGACCAAGATGTCCATCGGTTTCTGCGTGCCGAATTACTTCGTGTTCAACATGCGCACCGACGGGCATATTTCACCGAGATAATCACTGTTCTTGTCCGCCCAAGATCGGCCGCGACCCGGATGTTTAATCCGTGGCAAGCCACTACTCGAAGTCCTACGCCTGGCATGCCTTGCTTCTAAGTCTTTGAAGTGACACCCAAATTGCTGGAGGCTGGCTATGTTTAATGCGTTAAAGTATATTAAGAACTTGGAGGCCGTTGGATTTCCGCGGGATCAGGCGGAAGCTCAGGTCCAATTAGTGTTTGATGCAATCGAGGAAGAAGTGGCCACAAAGAGTGACATTGCGGAGGTCAAATCGGACATTGCCGTTCTTAGAACGGACATTGCCGTACTCAGGAGCGATTTGAGCACGGCGGAGGCGAAGCTACGTGGTGAAATTTCGGAATTCAAAACCGAAATTATATTTAAGCTGGGCGCGCTAGCCGTAACTTGTACTACAGCCGCGACTGCCATTCTGGGATTTTTAATTAAATTTTAAAATCAATCGAGCTGTCTGGCGCCGATATCTTTGCGCATTTGAAGGCCTTGCCACTTCACTTGCTTGGCTTGCGAATAGGCGGCCTTCAAAGCCTCCTCAAGCGTCTGACCGACGCCGACGGAATTCAGGATGCGCCCACCATTGGTGACCCATTGCCCAGCGGGGGATTTACTCGCGCCCGCGAATAAAAAATAACTGGATGCGGTTTGTGAACCGAGATCGCCTTCAATCACCACACCTTTTTGCGGGTCCGAGGGATATCCGGGCGAAGCCATAACCACACACGCAACATTGAGAGATTTCCATTTCATCGGAATCAACTCGCCTTTGCTCAACTTAGAAAACACATAACCCCAGTCGCCATCGAGTTGGGGCATGATCACCTGCGCTTCGGGATCGCCAAAGCGGCAATTGAATTCCAACACCTTGGGCCCCTCGGGCGTGACCATAATTCCAATGTACAAAATTCCGCGATACAACAGTCCGCTGCCTTGCAGGTGGCGCAAACACGGTTGCACGATTTCCTTATCGATGCGTTCATCCAAGCCGGCATCGATGCGAATGGGTCCGACCACTCCCATGCCGCCGGTGTTGGGGCCTTCGTCGTTATCTTTTAATCGTTTGTGATCCTGCGCAAGCGGCATGCGCTCGGCCAGGGTGCCGTTGGTCAAAACCAAATACGACAACTCATAACCGCTGAGTGATTGCTCTAGAATGGCTTTAACTCCGGCCATACCCAACGTCTTTTGCTCAAACAAGGATTCAGCCGCGGCCTTGAGCTCGGGCAGGGTGGCGCAAATAAATACGCCTTTGCCGTCGGCTAACCCATCGGCTTTCAACACATAAGGCGGTTTGAACTTGGTGGCGGCTTTTAAGGTGCCCGCCACGTCCTCAACGGTTTCATAAGCGGCGGTGGGAATCCCGGCGCCGATCATAAATTCCTTGGCGAAAATCTTACTGCCTTCGAGTTGCGAGGCCGCTTGCGAGGGGCCGACCACATCCACACCTAAGGAGCGCAGTAAATCACTGATTCCCTGCACCAGATATTTTTCCGGCCCGACCACCACGCAATCAAATTGGTGATGCTTAATGAAATGCTCGACGGCTTTGGTGTCGGTTAGGTCGATTTGGTGGCAAAGGGCGTCTTGGGAGATGCCCTCACTGCCCGGGCAGGCGTGGATTTCGGTGACTGATGGTGAGAACTTGAGCGCTCGGACGATGGCATGTTCCCGTCCGCCCTGGCCTAGTACTAGAAAACGCATGATTAGGTCTTAAGTCACACTAAAGCCTTCAGTCAATTGACCCGGGCGTCCGCAGGCGATAAATTTTAGATACCGATGAAAGACTCTCCTTTCCGCCTGCAGGACAAAACCATCCTGCTCACAGGACCCTTTAACGGGGTCACTCAAGCTTTGATGCGCACCATGACCGAATTGGGCGCCGATATCGGCTTTGTAAACGACCAAACGCCCAACGCCGCTAAGTACGTGGATGGCGTTAACGAGGCGAGAGAGGCCCGTCCCGATTTTGGCCGCGCCGCTTTTTTCCCGCTCCCATTGAAAAATGAGAAGCAGGTTAAGGAGGCGCTCGGCCGTGTGTCCGAGGGCATCGGCCGCATGGACGTGTTCGTCGATGCGACGCCGCTGTCCTGGGTGCAGGGCGTGGACGTGGCCGATGCGCTGAGCTTTTCCGGATTGATGAGCCAGCAGCTGATGCCGTTCTTCAGCGCGCGCCAACGCGGGCGGATTGTATATTTATTTGAAGACGCCTGTTTGGCCACGGTGGGCGTGGAGAATTTTGTGAGTTCTTATCAGGAAGATTTGTGCGAACACATTTCTTTATCGGCGGTCACTTTGAAAGAACAAGCGGTCACCGTAAACGGCGTCGCTTTAGGTGTGACCGAAGATTTTATTCTCCGCCATTTTCCTAAAAGCGGATCGATCAAAAAATCCCTGGTGGAGCTGCAAAGCAAACGGCCGGGCGTGAAGTTAGTTGAGCATATCGACGTCGCCACCGGCTTGGCGTTTCTCGCGTGTCCCACCAGCGCCAGTCTGACGGGTCAGGTCCTGCGGCTCACACACGGGATGTAATTCCGTCGCAGATTGAAACGGACTCCCGCCAAAGTTAAATATTTTGTGTTTAGACTAGTCACACGCGTGTCCACGCGCGGCTTTTTTTGCATTGCGCGCCGCGCGAAATCCTTCACTTACCCTAAAGTCTAGCCGATCAAAGTCTAGTAGATATTGGAGGACAGTCCCATGAATGTCACATACTGGCTCGCCATCATCGTCGCACTTCCCATCGCGATTTCGGGTTGCGGCGGTGAAGTGGAAAAGAAATCGTCATCGAGTGTGACGGATCCGGATCCGACTGATCCTGGCTCGCAACCTCCGAACGTCGTAAACGCTTTGGGATTTTATATACAAGTGGTCGATCAGGGTAAATTCACGTCCTATATGTCGAAGGGAACCGCGTTCGATACTGACTGTTTAGTCGCGACCGATGAGACGGCCACCAAAGATTTAACCTGTACCATTGATATACAAGAGCTGGATTTGAATTATCATGGTCTGATTTTGAATTACAATGTGCCACCGGCGCTGTGTAAGTATGTGAGGATGACTCCTTACTCTTACTACAACTATGAATCTGGTAAGGGTCCTTCGGCGATCAGTATGGATGTTAATGAAGTGGGCGATGTGAAAACGGTGACGGCTTGTTCCGTGACGACGGAAGGCGGCGTCGTGGCCGGCTGCACGGGCCACCTTGAAGTTGCGTTCGACACGGCGAACGTCGGTTTTAAATGCGAATATGATAAGAGCTCAACCGGTGATCCCAACTGTTGCTTTGGCAACTACACATTCACTAAAAATCTCTCAGGTGATCGGGTCGCCACCGAGATCCAAACATTGAGCTGGTCTGGCAACTATGAAAAATGTGTCTCGGGTCCGGCTTGGAATTTCATTAGCAAGGCTGGATTCCGGCTCCCTTTCATTCAGTTCAGTGATGCTGGTGGCCTCAATAGCACTTACGAGGTGACTCCGGCCATCAAGATAAACAAGGCCCACAACTTTACGGCCTCGAACTTCTATACCGGCATAAGCGCGCCGGGACCGGCCACCACTATTGTCCACAGTCATGACGGATATGTCGAACCAAGGGTCTCGACTAGGCCTTATGCGATTGACCCCGTGGATGACCGCGACGGCAGTCCGATGCCTTCCGCATTATTTCCAACGCTCAATCCCTCCTACATGATGGAATGCTTGGACACCGCAAAAGAAGTCAAACACCGCATTCAAGTCTATATCCGCGAATGGAACACCTACAGTCAATTTATCACCTACGGCACCTCACTTGGTGTCACCGGGAATCCTGATATAAATGGTGTTGAAGGAACGGATTGCGCCTACGGCGGCATTGCAGCGGTATACGGTTGCAACGACAGCGGTGACTGGGACGATTGGCTCAATAAAGAAGATGGCGACTTAAGTGTCACTACGGATCTGTATGACACCAACGGTGGCAGTGAAAGCACACGAGTTAATTATTATCCGATGGAAACCGACTCGATCTAGAGTTCAGACTCAGGAGGGCGCAAGCCCTTCTTCTTGATCTTCTCAACCAAAGTGGTGCGGTTGAGTTTCAGTAACAACGCAGCCTGATTGCGGTTCCAGCCGGTTTTTTCCAGCGCCCGCATAATCAAAGCATTTTCGTAGTTATCAACGGCGGTGTTAAAGTCCACACCCTGCTCGGGGATGTCGACCTTCGACGGATCGGAATGCACTTGGCCTTTTCGATAGCGCTCGGGCAGGTCACTGACTTCAATCATGCCGTGGCCTTTTAGAATCGACAGGCGCTCCACTAAATTTTCCAATTCGCGGATATTACCCGGCCAGCCGTAGTTGCACAGCATTTCCATGGCCTCGGGCGCGATGCCGGTCAGCTGGCGGCCGCGGGTCCGGTTGAACAGTTGCATAAAGTGATTCATCAGCACGGGAATATCCGAGCGGCGCTCGCGCAGCGAGGGAATCCGTATTGGGATCACATTCAAGCGGTAAAATAAATCCTCACGAAACCGGCCCTCTTCCACGGCCAGCTCGAGATCGGCGTTGGTGGCGGCGATCACCCGCACGTCCACCTGCTGCGGCCGTGTC
>JANMVK010000603.1:0-16611 GCA_031392725.1 Pseudobdellovibrionaceae bacterium | reverse complement strand
CCGCATGTCGACCCGAAAGGCGGCGCCGTCGGCCGTGATCTCGGACAGGGCCGCGATCACCTGGCGGCCGGCCTGAATTGCACCCAACCCGAACATAAGCTGGAACTTTTTGCTAAGGCCGATGCGCGCCGCGATTCCTGGGTGGTGCCCGATCTGCAATCCAAGTGGCACATTCAACGTAAATGGCTCAGTCAGTATGAAGCCCTTGAACAATCGAGCGTGATCCGCGCCACGGAATTGTGGAAGCAGCTCGCGTTTCAACTGCGCCCCGAGCTGCAGTTGCTGTCGCAGGAGCTGGCGCAGACATTAATTTGGAATTGGGTGGAGCCGCGCAAACTCCCGTGGGCCCGCACGCCGCAATCGGTGGCGGTGATTCAAAAACAAATGCAAATGTGGGTCAGCGTTTTTGCTCATCCCAATTATCAAGACGTGATGTCCGAATGGTTTGCCGCCAATGGTAAAGCGGTCGAGCGCTGGGGCCACTGGTATGTGTTGTGTTCGCAATTGTGGGAATGGTTCCGTGAGCGCAACTTGATGTTAAAGGAATGGCTGCCGGGATTGTTGTTGAATGAGGACTTGGCGTCCACTCAGTGGGATAAACGTTTGATTTTTGATTTAGGCCCGCAGATTTCGCAAGTGGAAGGCCAGTTGATTCAACAACTCTCCCAGCACTTGGACATCGTAGTGGTTTATCCGCAGGCCGATTGGGTGGCGCTGATGCCGAGCACTTTGCGGCCCTATGAATTGTTATTGAGCCAGCCGTTTAAGGGAGATGCCGGTTGGCAGCCGCCTAAAGGTGATTTTTTAAGCTTCGGCCGTTTCTCCACTCAGCTGGCTGAGGTGAAGGACGCGGTGGCGCGAGTGCGCCAGTGGCTCGACCAAAAAATTCCCGCCGACAAGATTGCTATAGTGGCGCCGGATATCGAAGAATACTGGCCGGCCTTGCGCTTGTATCTTGAGCAAGAGGGGATTCCCGTTAATAAAGCGGTGTCGTCCAAGCTCGGCAGTTTTATTGAGATGAGCCGTTGGATCGCGTCACTGCGCACGGCTCTTAGCCGGGTGAAGAGTCCCGATTTGGAAATGGTTTTATTCGGCGTGAATGAGGCTCCGCGTTTAGCGGTGTCCGAGTTCCGCCGACTGTTCACCAATATTTATGATGAAGGCGATTTGAAACGCGCGGAACATTTCTTCGCGCGCAAAGCCGGCTTGAAAGCGGGCGAGAATATCGCCTTAAGGGATTTTTTAGCTTGGGCGCTATCACTCTGGCCGGAGGCCGGCAATGTCGACCGTCTGGAGTCGCTGCTGGGCGTGGCGGGTCAGGAAGTACCGGAAGACTTAGTGCTGCCGCCCAATGAGTGGCTTAGTTACTTTGAAGGATTGCTGGCTCGTCGCGAGGAAACTATCACTCGCGCCACCGAAGGTGGCGTGTGGTGTGTGTCATTAAGCTCAGCGCATTGGTTGCCCGTATCGCACGGAATATTTTTAAATTTAAATGAAGGCGCGTTGCGCACCGTCGAACGTTCTCCTGTTTCGATCTCCGATGCCCAAATGATATTGCAAGACACGGGATTCGCATTGGGGCCCGGCGAGCGCCAGCAATTGGAATTTGAATTGATTTGGTTTTGGCAAAAACCGTGGGAGCAATTGCGCCTGACTTTTGCCGCGCATGATTTCCAAGGGCAGGTGCTGACGCCCTCGCGCTTATGGATGTGGTCCTCGTTTGCCAATGATCAGTTTATTAAAGATGCCGAGGCGCCCTTGGCCACCCGTTGGGATGAGATTCAGCGCCTGCCTTTAGGCGGCTCTTTGACGGCAGGACTGCGCATGGGACTTGAACGTGACACCCATGGCGGGGAGTCCACTTGGTCGAAAACCGAGACCGCGAGTTTTTCCGCCTCAGGCTTAAAACGATTTTGGGACTGCCCGTTTTTGTTCGGCATCGAAAAGAAATTGCGCTTGAACGACGATGCCGCGCTGGACTTGGATCTGGACCGCGCCACTCGCGGAAAATTACTGCATGCGATTCTTGAGCAATTGACGGTTGAACCCATGCGCTTTGATTGGAGCGACAGTGAATTGATCGCGGTGGTCGACACTTGCCGTGTGAAAGAGGACGTTTTGGTCGGCGATGACCGTCTGTGGCCGGCCATCCGCCAGCAGCATGTGCGGTTGGCGCGGACCTTTTTGGAATTCGAAAAAGATTGGCGCCAGCAATTCCCCAATACCAAAACCGTGGCGCGAGAGCTGCAGGTGAAGGGCTATTGGGACGTGGCGGCCGGCGGGCCCGTTAAGCATGAAACTCCGGTGAGTTTTTCCGGCCGGATCGATCGTGTCGATCAAGATTCTCAGGGCCGTTATGCCCTGATTGATTATAAAGCCTCCGCGGCTAAAACCCGCAATTGGAAATCCTGGCTGGAGAATTTCGACGTGCAGCTGCCGCTCTACGCGATGCTGCTGGAAAACGGCTACACCGAATTGCAGGCGGCCGAGGTGGCCGCCGCCAATTTTTATATCGTCAAAGACCGCACCCGCCGCAAGGGTTATCACGTGAAGGACACCGGCGCGGAGCTCTACGACGGCGTGAACCGCCAATATAATTTTATCAGTGCCGAGGAGAAGCAAGAGCTGTTTCACGATCTCGCGGGCGGAATCAACAGCGCCGTCAGTGACATTATGAACGGAAAATTAAATCCCAATCCTTTGGATAAAAAAACTTGTGACCGCTGCTCATGGAGAAAACAATGCCGGGCCCCGCACCTGAACTAAAAAGTTACTTGGTGCGGGCGGGAGCCGGCACCGGGAAAACCACCGGCCTGGTCAACCAGGTGCTGGACGTGTACCGCGCGTTTAAAACGCAGAGTGGTCAGGAGCCGCGCATTGTGGTGACCACGTTCACCCGCAAAGCCACTCAAGAATTAAAGGAGCGGCTGATCAAGCGCGCCTGTGATGATCGCGATCCGGATTTTCTCCGGTATGTGTCGGAGCCCGCTAAGCTGCATATTTCCACGATTCACGGATTGCTCAGTTTATTTTTGAAACAAGTGGGGCATTTGGCGGGACTCGATTCCGGATTTAGTTTGCTCAGTGAGGGCGAGGGCCGCCATCTTGCGCGGCGCGCTTTGCGCGAGTCAATGGTACTGCATCCGGATGGCCTGCAGTGGTTTGAGCTGTATGAATTCGGCCGCGTGTTGGAGATGGGGCGAGAGTTTGACCGCAAAAAGCGCGAGCACGGCGCACTCACGCCCGCTACGCTGGAAGACATTCAAAACACCGCACGGCCAATTATTGAAAAAGGCCGCGGCGCCCTCAATGAGCTGGCGGCACGAATCTTGGAAGAAAACGACAATGAGGACTGGGTCACATTCGCGCAAGCGCTAAAAATTTTTGCGGGGACGTGGCCCGCAACCTCGATTGATGAAATGCCCTCCAAACCCGATATGCGCAGCAAAGTGCAAAAGGCCTTGGTGACATGGCACGAACTGGCCAAGGAAACACTGGAGCCTTTTAAAAAACAGTTCTCAAAACCGGCATGGAATCAGGCCAACTGGCCAAAAATGGTGGAGCTATGGACCAAATTCCAATCCTTCGGTGAGGAATTCTCCAAGCAGCTCAATCAAATGAAAGAAAGCCAAGGCCGCTTTGAGATGAATGATTTGGAATTGTTGACCGCCTCACTGCTAAAGGAGCGGCCATTTCTGGCCGAGGTGTTTGCCGACAATTGGGACTACTGGATGGTGGATGAATATCAGGACACCAGCCCCATTCAATCCGCTTGCCTGCGCGCTTTGATCGGCGACCGCAAAAAATATTTGGTGGGCGATCCGCAGCAGAGCATTTATTTGTTCCGCGGCGCCGATGTTAAGGTTTTTTCGGATGCGGAAAAAACCATGGCGGCTGAAGGCGGGGACGTGCGTGAACTGATGCGCAATTACCGGTCTAAGCCCGACCTCCTGCACTTTATTAACGGTTTTATGGCGGAGCTCGATCCGGTGTTTGTTCCCATGGAAACTGTGGAACATAAAAATTCGTCCCGCGTGGTAGCCTCAATTTTAAAAGCGCAGGATGAGGCGCAGGAAATGGAAGCGTTGGCCGCCCGGGTTGGCGAGCTGGCTTTGCTAGGTGTGAATCTTCAGGACATTTGCATTCTCGGCCGCGCCCACGCCCATTTAAAAGAGGCGGCGGTGGTGTTAAAAAAATATGGCTTTCCCACCCATCTCCACGCCAGCACCGGCTTTAACGACCGGCGTGAAGTTCTGGATGCGCAGGCCTTGTGGATGTTCTTGCTCAATCCCCATGACACTAAAAATTTAATCACGCTATTGCGCTCGCCTTGGTTTTTTGTGAGAGATTCGCAACTGGAAGCCTGGATGGCGCACAAGCCGCAATCGCTGTGGCGCTATCTGGTCAAACAAAAAGACATGACTGAAGAAGCAGTGTCGCGTCTTGAGGACGCGCAGGACTCGGTAAAACTTCTCGGCGTGGTGAAAACTTTTGAAAAACTTCTGGTCGACGCGCGCTATTTGGATTTGTGTCTGCACAATGATCCCGCCGGCCGCAAGGAATCCAATCTGTGGAAGATGATCAACAAGGCGCGCGAACTGGAAAGCGAGAGCACACGTTCGCTGCTCGACCTTTCGGCACAGGAATTGATTTTAAATGTGCTCGAGAGCACGGAGGGCGACGCCACCTCCGCGCAGGAACCCAATTGCATTAATCTAATGACCATTCATGGCGCCAAAGGTTTGGAATTTGAACACGTCATCATCCCGCGCATGGGAAAAAGCCTGAGAGCCTCATCGTGCGCGGATTTTAGCGGCCTGAATGGAAAATATTTTTTTCCGCTGCGCGATGAGGAGACCGGCGAAAATTCCCCGTCGGTGCTGGATCATTTGTTACTCACTGAACAACAGGAAAATGAGAGCCGGGAATACAACCGCACATTGTATGTTGCGGCCACCCGAGCCAAATCGACGCTGACGTTTACTTATTCCTTCGCGGAGAAAAATTCCTGGGCTCAGCGCCACCCTTGGTTCGCGCTCGCGCCGGGAGTTCACCAGCGGGATCAATTTACCTTCTCGGTCGCGGATCAAATCCCGGCCCCGCAAAACTATGCTCCGCTGCGCGACCGGACGCAGGACGTGCGGCCTAAGTGGATGGAACTTCAAGTTCAAGCGGGAAAACCAACCCAATCCGTCACCGGCCTGCTCGAAGGGAAAAAACCTGTGAGCGCGAAATCGGGCGGCGCTCTCGTGCGCTTTCAGGCGCGCAATAAAGGCCAGCGCATTCACCGCATGCTGGAGAGTTTAAAATACCGGGGCGTGAATTCACTAGTGGGCGATCCATCGGTGGATTTTGTCGTCAATCTCCAGGATCCACCGATGAAGGACCTGATCACCAACGGCTTTGTCGAGTGGGGCTTTCAAGTCAAAACCAAAACCCGTTTGATCGAAGGTCAGATCGACGCCTGGGGAAAATCCGGCGGCGAGATTTTTGTTATCGATTATAAATCGGGATCGCCCACTCAGGCCGAGGACGCCTTTAAACAATTGGCGGCTTACTCGTGGGCGCTGCGCAAATTCGGACACACGGAAACTATTAAAATGGTGGTGATCTACCCGCTGCAGAAGGCCGTGCAGAAACGTGAATTCAGCGAAAAATTATTTCTTAGCCTCGAACGGGAATTCAGCCTGGCCGAGACTGCTGGACAGAACGACCTTGGCGGACCCTTGCTCGATGGTGGTCATGGGAACGTTAAAGGTGATCTCGTAGGGAGTGCTGAAACGGTCCATGTGGGGATATAAAGTATAGACCTCCACGGCTTTTTCCCCGAGCCGCGTGACTTTGCCCTCGAAGCGGTTGCCGCCGTAATCCAAAAATACTTTCCAAATGGTTTTGCCCTTGTGGAGATCGTCGTAATCTTTGTCGGGGCTATAAAACCGCATAAAAAATTTGCTGTAAGCGTTGGCTTCCTGCAGGGATTTTTCCCGCTGGGTTTGATATTGCTTCTGGTCCCACTGCAAAAAATTACCCTTTTGCCGGAGCGAGGCGCTCTGCACTTCGGTGGTGAGAATAGTCATATCGGCCTGGAAGGTTTGATAAAAGCCCGAGTATTGGTTGGTGCGCACCGTGTGTTTGCGCATCAAATTTGAATATTCAAAGGAATCCATGGGCTGAACCGTATTGGGGCCGGCCAGTGGCGGGTGCACACAGGCGGTGATGATTAATAAAGCGAAAGCGGCGATAACAAAACGCATGCTCACGTTTCCTTAGTTTCCTTATAAGGACTGATGAACTTTTTCAGATCGGTGATGGCGGAGACGCGGTCCCGGTCGTTGAAAATCTCGTGCAAACTGTCGGGGTAAATATGCAGCTCTTTATTTTTATTTGGCAGCAATTCAAAAAAATCGCGCGCGGCCTCAATGCTGACCAAACGGTCCTCACCTGACAATTGCATCAGCACCGGAAGTTTCAAATCAGCCGCTTGATCGTGGGCCAAGACAAAACTTTCCACCATGCTCAAAAATAAACCGGGCGAAATTTTATCGTGGCGGAGCGTATCCGAGTAATGCGATTTGAGCATCTCCTCGTCACGGGTGAGATCCTCGTACTTAATTTCGTTGTACATAGTCAGGGTCGGCACCCAGCGGACGGCGACATGGGCCAGGGCCTCTTTAAATTTCGGTACTTTCACGCTCAATCCCATTGCGGGCGAACTTAAACAAATCGCGCCGAGGGTGGGCTGTTTCTGTTGATTGTAGCGGACCGTAACCAACCCGCCCATGGAGTGGCCGAACATCACAAAGTGCTCACGCTCACGGATGACGTTGCTCAGCAAACAGTGCAAATCGTCGACATAATTGGAGAGGTGTTTAACAAATCCGCGTTTACCTTCGGAGCGTCCGTGGCCGCGCATATCCCAGCCCACCACTTTCCATCCGTCTTCGCATAATTCTTTGGCGACATGATGGTAGCATTCACTGTGTTCGCTCAGTCCGTGGGTGATTAAAAACGTGCCGCGAATGGTGTCGGGCGTCCATGTTTGGTAAAAGAGTTCTGTTTGGTCGAAGCCCTTAAAATATCCTTCAAATCGTTGCACCATGACCTATCTTATCCTTGAGCATTTTCCTAAGTCACCCTAGGATTGTAGAATGAACCGCACCGCCGCGATTTTAATCTGGTTTGTTTGCTTCTCGTGGGGCGGAACCGCGCTCGCGCAGCCGGCTAAGGCCGGGGAGGAAGCGGGCGCCGGCGGGGAAAAAGACCCGGTCTTTGAGATGGGCGTTCATGTCGGCAACTTGCTGCCCAATCAAATCAATGGCGTCAGTGAAATTATGGGTCTAGGTGGGGCCCGTATGGCGATCCGCCTGAATTCCGGATCGTATTTTGAAACGGGTTTTATCACCGGCAACGGTGAGGGGCAGGAGTGGAAGAACATTCACGCCGGCATCCGCATGGACATTCCCGTGGAAACTCTTATGTCGTTTGCCTACATCGGCGCCGACAATTATTACTACAAAGGTCCCAACACAGGGCAAAAATTGGTGTTCGGCGGGCATGCGGGCGGAGGCGTGATGGTGCACTTAACCGGATCAGCCTGGTTCCGCACCGATATGAAATTTGCATTCAGCCCGGGCACTTCGCTGTATTTTGGTTTCGGTTTTCAATGGCGGCTTTAGAACGCCGCAATTAATTCCCTGGCCGCGGGCGTGAGCTCGTCGGATTTGCGGGCTACCACTTTTAAATCAAACACAAATTTTTCTTTGGGGTAAAGGTCATGCAGCTTTTTACTTTTGAGCTCTTTTGCCACCAAAAAAGCCGGCAGCACCGAGCAGCCGAAGCCCGACAGCACCAGACCTTTGTGCAATCCCAAGTGATTGGATGATAGCGCGATGCGGGTGCCGGGATAATCCTTGCGCATGCGTTCCACCGTGGGGAATTTATGCGTGGAGGTGTCGTCTATCTCGCGCGAACCGATAAAACGCTCGATCACATCCTGTTTGGCTTTAAACTTGGCGCCCACCACTAAGTGAAAACGCGTGGGCACGCGTTTGATAATTTCCAGCGCGGCCGGCAGCTCAGGTAGATGGAAAAACAAGCCAAATTCCAATTTGCGCTGGCCGATCAACTCCACCAGATGGGTGGCTGTGGAGGTGTAAACGTTGGGATGGACCGAGGGATACCGGTGGCAAAGAGTTTTTAGTGAGATCGCGATTTGGTCACCGACTATACCTTCGCAGCTGCCGAAATTGACCGGGCCCGCGATCAGCGGCGCGCCAGTTCGGATTTGATCCAGTTTTTCGATTTCTTTAAACGCCGACTGGCAATGGCGGTAAACCAGCTGGCCAAAATCGGTAAGAACTTTTCGGCGTCCCGCTTTGCGGAACAACTTCTGTCCGAAGCGGTCTTCAAGGGAGCCTAACATTTTACTCACAACGGGCTGCTGCACGCACAGCCGGTCGGCCGCTTTGCTCACCGTGCCTTCTAGCACCGTAAAGTAGAAGTATTTTAAGTGATTCAGCTCAAATTCCGGTCTCATTGGGAAACATTCATCACCGGAATGTGTTGGAGTCAAACTATACTAAAGTCCAGGCCCCCTAATGACATTTATTTAGGGTCATAATTTTGCCGATATAAAGACATGCGGCTGCTGCTCACGGTTCTCACTACATTTTTTTCCAGTTGGGCTCAAAATCCAGATACCAGTCCACCAGCCGCCGTCCATCTTACGGGCCCCCAGGTTTATGCACTTTCGGAAGGCACCGTTTTCAAACTGATCACGCGTTTGCCCGGAACCAATGCTGAGCGCGAGCATGGCACCGCCTTTGTGGTGCGCAACGATGGTTACCTCATCACCAACTATCACGTCGTGGCCACGTCCGTCGGCGAACCCGGCAAGTACGAATTGATTCTTCAGGAAAATGATAAGTCCACGCCGGCCAAGGTGCTGCACATCGATCCGGTCAACGACATCGCCCTAATCAAAGTGGATTCCATCTTTACGAGGAAGCTGTTGATCGCGCCCACCCAAAATATTGCCAATGGTGAAACGATTTATTCTCTGGGCTTTCCCAAATCCGAGCAGATCACCATGATCTCGGGCACCTTCAATGGCGAACGCCTGATGGGTTTCGCCCCGGTGCTGGCGGCGAGCATGCCGCTCAATCCTGGCATGAGCGGCGGGCCTTCGCTTAATTCCACAGGTGAAGTGATCGGCGTCAACCGCGCCATGATGACTCAAGCGCAGAATATTTCTTATCTGTCGCCGTGGTCGGCGTTGAGCCAGATTGTATTGAAATCCGAAGGCGCCCGCGATTTGGCCAGCACCGATTGGAAACGCAAAATTAAAAGCGACATTATGAATCAGGAAACCTGGGCGCTGTCGCGGGCCGCGCCGGCCGGACCATCCCGCCAAAAAATTGGCAACCTGTCGTTTGCTTTGCCGCTGAACAATATGCAGTGCGGGCAAGACGACAGCGCCGGCAAATCCAGCCTGACCAAGCGCGAATTTATCTTCTGCCAAACCGTGAGCCTCGCGCTGTTGGGGCCGGAGACGGAGTCGTTGCAAGTGGCGACCGTGGCCGTGCAAAATGACACCAAACTTTCTTTGGATCTGGCCTTCGGCGCGCTCAAAGGAAAATACGACAAAGCTAAGAACGCGCGGCCCTCGTCAAAAGGCAAAGACCGCGAGCTGGCCGCGCTGGCCGCCGTGTTGAAAATCGGGGATGCCGAGCAAAAATGTTCGGTGCGCAATGTGCGCAACAAAAACGGAGTCGGCATGCGTGTGCGGTTTTGCACCGTCGCCATTCCGGATTTCGAAGGACTTTTTTCCACGTTCGTGAAAATTGATGTGGCCGACACCGGTTCGGGCGCCACCAGCATCGCGCAAGCTTATGAGGGCTTAAGCCTGCCCGCCACCACCAAAATGGTCAGCGCGTTTCTTGACAGCGTGACCGTGGAAAGGGCCAAGAAATGAGAATCCGCGCGGTCAGTCCAGCCGGAGCCTTATTGTTCGAGGATAAATTTCCCGAAGGGAAAACCATTATCGTGGGCCGCCGCGCGCCGAGCATGGTGCTAATCGCCGACAATATGGTGTCGGGAGCTCACGCCGAATTCACTCTGCAAGGTGATCAGTTGAAGGTGCGCGATCTCGGCACACCCAACGGCACTTTTTATAACGGACAAAAAATCGTGGAGGAAACTCTCACGCTCCCGTGCAAATTGATTTTGGGCGGCACGGTCGTGGTCGAAGTGACCGCCGCCGGAGATGAAGACACCACCGCGGTGAATTTTGCGGCTCCGCCCGCGCGTCCGGCTCAAGCGCCTGCGCCGTACGCGCCTCCCCCGGTGACCGCGGCCCCCGCGCTGAACGCGCCGGCCACGGTGAATCTCCTCGCAATTATAAAAAATATTTTTGTCGGCGACGGAAAAATTCCCGTGTGGGAAATCATCTGGCTTAAGCTCACGGCCATCAGCTCGCGCCGGATTGTGCTGACCGCCATCGGCGCCAGTCTCGTTTACTTTTTGCTCAACTGGATACTACTCGGCGCCAGTCCATTGTATGGCGCGATTTATGCCACCGGCCTGACATTCGGCGTGATTTTGGTGGCGGTGGTGTTCGCGGGAATTCTCGCTCTGCCCGGCTGGTTGTTCCGCGGTAGCTACAATGTGCGGCCGATGTGCATTGGGTTTATCGCGACCAGTCTGATGCTGTTGTTGTGCAAAGATATCCTGGTGCCGCTCAGTTTCGCCAGCCGCCTGGGCTTTATGTGGAAGGGTTTAGCGTTGCCGATGATTTTCGCCGCTCAGTTTATCGGCTCGTTCACTTGGCTGATGACCACCTTCACCCACCGCTGGGCGCGGGGCCTGACCCGCACCGCGATTATTTTCGCCGTTCTCGGCACCATCAGCCAGGCGCGCAAAGAAATCTTTATCGACCGCGATAAATATCTGCAGACGGTATTTGAAATGAAAGAGAGCAATATGGTGCCGATTCTTGGGGGACCCGCGATTTCGCCCACGCAATTGGAAGCGGTGTTCGGCACCATTGAAAAAGAACTTACAAAATCGTATCGCGCGCCTCGGGCAACAGCGTCGGACAGTCCAGATTGAAATGAATCCCGCGCGACTCGCGGCGGGCCAGCGCGCATTTCACGGTCAGTTGCGCGACCAAAGCAATGTTACGTAATTCTTCAATATGTGCATGAGTTTTAAACTGCGAGTAATGCTCGGAGATTTCAACCTGGATCATTTGCAAACGGTTGGCCGCGCGCTCAAGCCGGCGGTCGGTGCGCACGATCCCAACATAATTCCACATCAAACGGCGGATCTCATCCCAGATATGATGAATCACGATCATTTCATCGGCGTTACTCAGCGAGGAATCGCGCCAGGGCGGGATGGACGAGTGTTCGGGCCTCTCGAAATCGCCGCGTTTCTTCAAAAACGTTTCCGCCGCTGAATGGGAAACCGCCAAACATTCCAGCAAGGAGTTGGAGGCCAGCCGGTTGGCGCCGTGAAGACCTGTGCACGCGGTTTCACCCAGAGCATAAAGTCCCATAACCTCGGTGGCGCCATCGCCGCCGGAGACCACGCCGCCGCACAAATAATGAGCGGCGGGTACTACCGGAATGGGTTTTGCCGCCATATCGATTCCCAGTTCCATGCACTTTTGATAAATCACCGGAAAGCGCTTCACCAAATAGTCGCGGCCCTTGGCTGTCATATCCAAGTACACGCACTCGGCGCCGGTTTTTTTCATCTCTGCATCGATCGAACGCGCAACAATATCCCTCGGCGCCAGCGATCCGGCGGGCGTGTAGTCCTTCATAAAGGCGCGGCCTTTGCCGTCGACCAGTTCGCCGCCTTCCCCACGCAGTGCTTCTGAAATTAAAAAATTCCGAGCCGACGGATGATACAAACAGGTCGGATGGAACTGCATAAATTCCAGATTGGCCACCCGGCAACCGGCGCGATGGGCCATGGCGATTCCATCTCCCGTGGCGCCGCTCCAGTTGGATGTGTACAAATAGACTTTGCCGGCGCCGCCAGTGGCGAGAAAGGTCGATTCGGCGATAATGGGCTTCACCTCGCCCGCGGGCGTGAGAACATAAGCTCCCAGGCAGCGCCGAGGGCCGACCGCGTAGGGATTGACGTGAACGTTCAAAATTAAATCGAGAGCGTAATGGCCTTCTAAAATCGTAATATTTTTGTGCGCGATCACCTGTGCGAGAAGATGATTGTGCAACTCCAACCCGGTGTGGTCGGCGATGTGCAGAATCCGGCGGGCGCTATGTCCGCCTTCGCGAGTCAAAGCCGCGCGCTTGCCATCTTCTTCACTGACATCGAACTTTACGCCCCATTGCTCCAAATCCCGAATGCGGGCTGGACCTTGCTCAACAATTTGGCGGACCACATCGACCCGGCACAAACCGGCTCCGGCCGCCAAAGTGTCTTCCACATGGCGGTCAAAGCTGTCGTCCTTGGCCATGACGGCGGCAATTCCCCCTTGTGCCATGGCCGAATTCGTGGTTTTCACGTCGGTCTTGGTACATAAGATCACGCGGGCAGTGTCAGCCACCTTGAGCGCCAAAACTAATCCAGCTAAGCCTGAACCTAAAACTAGTACTTCTGTGTCCATGATATAGGGGAGTTCTACCATATGGCCTTGCCGTTAGGCCAAAAAATCCCCTAGAATTAGGTCGTGGGATTCGCGACGACGCGGACCCCAATGATCAGCCGCCTAAGGTCCAGGGAAGGAAACTATGCGCAATCAATCAGTTCGTTTATATCTCTACAGTTCAATGGCCATTGCGGCTCTGACTTTGGTATGGGGTTTACGCTCCATTCCCAAGCAGGCTGATTTAGCTGAGGCCACCATCCGTTCGAGCGTAGAGCAGGAGTTGCTCACACTGGCCGGCGCGGTGAAGGCGAGCACGCAAGCTTTGCGTTATCGATTGCTCGATGTTTTAAAAGCCGAGGGCAATGACCACAACACGCGTTCATTCCAAAATTCGCCGTTTGTGGCGGCGACCTTGATTGAATGGGATCAGACCCAGTGGAAGCCGCTGTGGCATTCGAGCAAAATCAAAACCCAGTTCCAGCCGCAAGATATTAAAACGTGGATGATTGAGTGGCCGCTGGCCAAACTGGCCGGTGAAGAAACATTTTATGTGAAGGTCGGCGATTGGCAGGGGCAGCCGTATTTTGCCGTGGTCGCGCCGGTGCGCAAGCCGAACAACACGGCCATGATCGGCATTGGGATTTTTCCCGCCAACCAGTTTGGCCTGGTGTTGCCGTTGACCCGGCAGCGCGATGTTAAGGTGTTCGACGAAAAAGGCTTTGCCCTGGCATTGAGCCGGCCGGCGTATCTGGGTTCGAGCGTCAAGCGTGAGTCCCTGGTGGATGAAATGCTGGAGTCTGGGGAAGTTCATGTGCGCCATGAATTTAAAAACCCCAAAGGTTTAAATATGTACGGCATGGCCACGAAAATCGCCGGCAGCAATATTTATGTGTCGATCGAATCAGCGCTGCGGCCCGCGGTGCCGTTCCGTTTGGCTTCGTGGCTTTATCTGGTGTTCGCGGCGGCCGGGGCTCTCGGCCTGAATTGGTTTCTGTTTTTCACGTTCAACAAACCACTTTTACAAATCGCGGCTGAGCAGGAAAAAACCATTGAGCAATTGCGTAAAAAAATAAAAGACGGTCCTGTTACATTGGCCGTGCAGACCGGCGCCATCGAGGATGAGTGGCGGCCCGATGACGCGCCCGAGGCGGCGATGGGCAATAAAGATTTTATGGAGCCCGATACGATGCCGGTCGTGCCCACTTTGTTGAAGTCCATGACTCTGCAAAAAGTCGTGCAAGCGGCGTTGCGCAGCCTCGATGGGCGCATCAAGGAGTATGGCATTCAGGTCGCGGAAAAGGGTTTGCAATCAATTCCTGTTTCGACCGATGCCTTGCAATTGCAGACCGCGATTGAGGAAATATTTAAGAATTGCATCGAGGCCATGCAGTTTTCCAAGGAGCGGTGGCTGACCATCACCGGCGTTCAGCGCGACGGCAAGGTGTTTATGACCATTGAAGACACCGGCGTGGGCGTGGGCAAAGACAATTTGCGCAAAGTGTTTGATCCGTTCTTTTCCACTAAAGATTCTGAGGGCGTGGCGCGCGGGCTCGGGCTGAACGTGGCCCGCCGGGTGGTGGAGGAGATGCGTGGCAAAGTGGCGATAGAATCCCACCAGAGCGAAACCGCGAGCGGCACCACTGTTGAAATGGAATGGCCGTTGCCCGAATCGGCGGCACCTGAAAAACCAGAGAAGTTCATGCAACCGGCCGAGGCCATGATGGTTATGGCGGCTAACAGCGCACCAATTGGTGAAAAACAAATCGACGAGTTACTTTCGGACCTGGATCTTCTGGCGGATGAATATGAAATCACCGATGCGAAGAACTGGCCGGATGTGCCCATTCGCAAACCGATAGTGAGGTCTCTGGATTGAAGATAGAAGAAGTTCGCAGCTCCTTCACTGTTTACATCATCGCGAGCGAACTGAACCGGTTGGATGGAATTTCCGAATCCTTGGGTCTCGCGGGATACCTATGCGCCAGTTTCACTGAACTGACGGCGGCCTTTTCCGAATTTCCGTCGAATCCGCCGCATATGGTTTTGTTTGATGGTGAAGAGACCAAATTTGAACTCGGCAAGGCCGTCCGCCAAGTGGGCGCACAGTTGCCGGAATCCCATGTGTTTGTGGTGAGTCCGCTCGATCACCGAGAGCGCAATTTGCCGTTTCTCGACAAAGGCGTTTACGATTTAATTTACACGCCCGTGAAATCCACCACCGAGTTATTGAAAAAGCTCGACCGGGCGGCTGAGCGCGATTACTTCATGTACCTCAATGAACGGTTGATGGACGCGCAAAAGAAATCCGAGGGCGGCGCCGGCGCTGAGAATGGCCTGGCGGTCACAGCCACGGCCTCCACCGCCGATGATTTTCATTTGACCTATGCCAAGCAATTATTCGAACAACGCAGCAGTGATGATTGCATGCAAGTGTTTCTGCAATCCTCAAGCGATGCGCTGGCGCATTGCCCGGTGGTGTATTTTAAATATATCGCCAACCGCCGCGTGCTGATGGCCACTCAAGCCCATAAGACCGAAACGGAATGGAACGGGATGGGCGTGAATTTTAACGAGATCGGTGAGGAGTTCCGCACCATTCATTTGCGCGAGCCGGGCAGCATTCCGGAATTTAGCAACATGATGCGGGAAGCGTTTCACTCCCCCGAATTTTTCGCTTACCCGGTCGAGACGCTGGGAGAAATCCAGGGCGTGGTCGCCTTTATGCGCCAAGATCCCGAGCCGACGTTGAGCCGCATGTTGCAGGATTGGCTGATGTTGCTCAGCCGCGCGCTGAGTTTGCAAGAGGCCGAGCGCCGCTTGCATGTGGTCACGGTCAAAGACCCGGCCACCGATTTGCTCAACCGGCAGAATTTTATCGCGCGGGTGACGCAGGAAATTTCCCGCTCGAGGCGGACCATGACCCCGGTGTCACTGGTGCTGCTGGCGATTGACCAGTACAATCAGATCATGGCGAAAATGGGCACCGAAGAGGCGCAGACGGTGTTGCGCATGACCGCGCGGATTTTTGAAAAGCACTCGCGCATCAATGATGTGGTGGGCCGCACCGGCGCCGATGAATTTGGAATTTTGCTGCCGCACACGGGCCGGGCCGGCGCCATGATCAAAGCCGAGCGCTTGCGCCGGATTATTGAGTCGGCTGATTTTAGCCGCGTGCTGAAGGCCTATCCGCAGCTCACGATTTCGGTCGGCGTGGCGGAATACCCCTCCATGGTGCGCGACGCCGATGAACTGATGCAATCGGCGGATGAGGCGCTTTATCAAGTGCGCGGCGAGGGCAACAAAACCTGCGTGGCCAAGCCGCCCGACGGCTTTGTCGCTGATTTTCAGGTGAAGGACAAGGGGCTGTAGATGGCCCGCCCCACCCGCATTCATCTTCACCGCCAAATTCTAAAAAAAAATCTGGAGATTCTAAAGGCCATCAACGGCCCGGTCTTTTTTTGTCCGATGATCAAGGCCAATGCTTACGGCCACGGCGTTAGCCTTGTGGCGCCCATCGTCGCGGAATCCGGCGCGACGGCCGCGGGAGTGGCGCTGGTGGAAGAGGGCGTGGAGCTCCGCCGCCTGGGATTCAAATTGCCAATTTTGACTTTCGCTTCACTTAGCCCGGGTGATGTGCCGGCACTCGTTGAGCACCATCTCACTCCCGTTATCGGACGCTTCGAGGATTTATCCGTGCTGTCTAAAAGTTCGATGGCCGTTCACCTGAAATTCAATACCGGTATGCAGCGCTTGGGTTTTAACAGTGGGCAGGTGCCTGAGCTGCGCGAAAAACTAAAAAGCGCGAGTCATCTTAAAGTCGAAGGGGTGTGCACACATTTCACTCACGGCGAGGACATCCAGGACGCGGGCGGACCGACTAAGCAGCAGTTTGAAAAATTTTTCGAACTGGTGGAGGGATTTCCCGGAGTGCGGCACGCGCATAAAAGTTCGACGTTGGCTGCATCGGGATTAAGCAAAGTTCATCCGGAAGT
>JANMVK010000484.1:0-6114 GCA_031392725.1 Pseudobdellovibrionaceae bacterium | reverse complement strand
GCAGCCGGATCCCACCACCGGACCGCGCTCCCGTGAAATTTTGAACAATGAGAAGTTTCAGACGTGGATGCGCGACGAGCTGGGAATGTTTAAATATGAACAAGCATTAGCGGTGAAGGCTTTGAGCGTCGAGCCCCTACTAGCCAAACGTAAAGAGTTTCAAAGGCGGGGCGAGCGGCGCCAGAAAGCGCTGGTCACTAACGACGCTTTTCCCCTTGCGCTTCGCTTTGCCGAGGCCGATTATTGTTTATCATGCGATGATCTGCATTATTGGAATGATCGGTATCAACGCTTGCGGGAACAAAATCCCTTGGAACAAGTCCGGCACAAACGCCGGCGGCCGCGGCGCAGACGCCCCGGTGGCGGAGCGAAGAACGCGGAAGTGAGGTCGTAATGCTTTCCCCATGGCACATTCTGATTATAGTGGCGGTCATTCTTTTGTTCTTCGGCCCCACACGCCTTCCTGGCCTAGGCAAGAGCATCGGCGAGTCGCTGCGCAACTTCAAAAAAGGTTTGGATGGCTCAGGCGATGTGGACGTCACCGACACCGCTAAACGTATTGAAGACGAAAAAGAAAAAGACAAAAAATCTTAAGCGCTTCTGAGGCAATTGGAGCTTCAAGCAAAGTGCTCACTCACTATAGAAGCGAACTCGCAGGTTAGCATCTATAGTGAGTGGGCACGAGGCGAGGTACACCATCGTGCAATCACCGCCTCTTTATTAAATTAATTCTTGGGCCGCTTTGACAATGGCCGTCGAGTCGAGACCGTGTTTGCGGTAAAGATCTAATGCGCTGTACGCGGATTGACCGAATTCGCCGCGCACTCCCAGAGACTTAAGCTTAAGTAGCACGCCGGCTTGAAGCAACGAATGCGAAAGAATCGCACCCATGCCGCCGATCACCTGATGATCTTCAACTGTCAGCAACCTGCCGCCGCATTTTTCTAAATAAGCGCGGAAGGTTTTTACATCAGGCGCATTGATGCTGGACGGATTGATCACGACACATTCGGTTCCCTTTTTCGCAAGCGCTTCGGCGGCTTCCACAGCCTGGCCGAGAAGCGCGCCTGATGCGGCAATCACGACTTTCGGCGCATTGGAATCGCGCACCACTTGCGCGGAACCTAAAGCGTAGGTTTTGGCGCCGTAAGACGTGGGAAAATTTTCGCGGCCTAAAAAGAAAATATACGTTTCGGGAGTCTTGCCCTTTTTCATGGTGGCGGCGAATTCCTCCACCGCTTGGCCGACCAAAGCTTCCGCTTCATCGGCGCAAGTCAGAGCGAAAACCCGGGTGTGGGGAATTCCGCAGGTCTTGCTGAAATAAGTCAGACCTTGGTGAGAAGCGCCGTCAGCGGCGTCTTGAAATCCCACATGAGAGAACATGCAAATTACCGGCGCTTGCGACAAAGCGGCCATGGTCAAAGGCAAAGCGCCCTTGGTCACGCCAAATTGCGCGAAGGTGTCGACCACCGGAATAAAACCCAGTTTCGAAGCGCCCGCGGCCATGGACACCATATTGCTCTCAGCCACGCCCACATCTTGAGTCGCCGAAGGAAATTTCTTTTGAAAATCAGCGACACCGGTCGAGCCCGGTAGATCGGCCGAGATGGAAATCACCGGGAAACCGGCTTCGCGTTTTTTTATCAGCGCGGCGCTCACACCGGCCTGAACTTTTTTGCCCGGCTGCGCGGGTGCGGCGGGAGTTGTCTCCAACTCCGTGGCCCAATCCAAAAATACTTTGGGCACTTCCGCTCCACCGTAAATTTCGGTTAAAAAGGCTTTCATTTCCGTCGGCGATTTTAAAGGGAATCCATGGCCGCCACTGTTGGAGTCGGCGGTTTTCTTAACTCCCTGACCCTTCACCGTACGCGCGTGAACGGCGACGGGCTTACGCGGATTGTCCCGCGCGGCTTGGAAGGCGCCTTCGATCATATCGGTGCAGGCTTGCAAATCGTGGCCTTCGTACAGATCAAACACTTCCCAACCCAGAGCTCTCAACGACTCAAAAGTCGGCGCCATAGCGTAGGCCTCTTCATCAATCCGGCCGGTGAGTTTGGTGTTGTTGTCGCTGATAATCAGAACATACGGCGCCATTTTACCATTGGCTGCCAAGCCCGGAATGGCGGCCAAAGACTCGCGCGTCTCGCCTTCCATGCACGCGCCATCGGTAATGGCGCAAACCGTGATGCGGTTGCGGCCCGCCACTTGGTCGGCATAGGCCAAACCCTGCGACTGCGGAAACGCCGATCCCAAGGGACCATTGCTGATTAAAACGCCTTCCGGGAACAAGTGCGATTCGCCGTGACCGGTCAGGCGGCTATCAATCGAGCGGAATTTTTTAAGTTCATTAAAAGTCAGGTCGGCAAACTTGTAGTTGGCCTTTAAAGCGTACAGGCCGTTTTCACAGTGGCCGCCGTCGTTGACGAATAAAAACAGGTCATGCCAGGGCTTTTTGGCCTTTAGGGCCTCATGAAACATCAAACCGTGAGTGGCGGACATCAATTCGGCGAAAGCCGACGGGCCACCCCAGTGACTGGCTGCGCCTCCCAAAACCGCGTTCATATCCATCAAAGCCACCAGGGCGCGAGTCGCGCGGGGGTCGGCTACCTGAATCATCTCACCCGAGCTCAACCGCACGGGCATTGCAAACTGCGGGTTTTGTGAGGGAGTACCGGCCAAGGCCAAAGGACGTTCAATGGGCATTAACTTGTCTGTCATTGGCACTTTCTAATGCTCCATTAGACTTTGCGTCAACAGAATCCCCTTGAGCGCAATATGTCGAAAACTCTATTGTGGGGCATGTCGACTGTAGAGAAACTGGAAAAGGCCGAATTGCACCGCCACCTGGAGCTTTGTCTCCGCCCCGATACCATTTGGGAGTTGGCTCCGCAGTTTGGAATTCAATTGAAATCACAGCGTGAGTTTCAAGACCGCTTTATGATTCTCGAGCCGATGAAGGATCTCGGTACGGTCTTAAATAAATTCTTGGATACGCAAAAACTTTTAGCCTCTCCCGAAATTCTCGAACGCATCAGCTTTGAAGCCTGCGAAGACGCTTTTAAAAATGAGGGCATCCGGATTCTGGAATTGCGGTACGCGCCGACTTTTATTCAGCTCGGGCACAAAATGAGCTTTGATGAAATTCATACGGCAATTGTCCGCGGCATTGAGCGGGCGGAAGGCTTATATCCCATGGCCGTCGGCTTGGTGTGCATCATCCAGCGGATTATTCCGGTAAAGGATGCCGAATCGGTGGTCGATTTCGCTATCACTCACCGTAAAACTTTTGTCGGCCTGGATTTGGCCGATAACGAAGAAGGCTTCGACAGCAAACCTTTTGCCGCGCTCTTCAATCGCGGGAAGAAAGCCGGATTGGGCATCACCATTCATAGCGGTGAGGCGCCTCATCCGAAATCGCCCAAATGGGTGATGGACGCCATTGAAGTTTTAGGTGCTGAAAGAATAGGCCACGGCGTGCAGATTTACCGCGATGAGAGCGTAATGAAGAGCGTGCGCGAGCGCGATGTGGTTTTGGAATTGTGCCCGACCAGCAATATGCTGACCAATGCCATTCCGCAGCTCAAAGATCATCCGTTGAAACAACTTTTCGATTATGGCATTGCTGTCACTGTGAACACCGATGACCCTGGAATTTTTAACACCAACTTGAACCGCGAATACCGGATCGCCCACGAGATCATCGGCATGACCATCGCCAATCTCGATGCCTGCTCGCAAACGGCAGCCGAACGAAGTTTTATCCCCGCAGCCAAACGTAAAAAAGTTTGGTCTAAACCTCTGGCACGCTGATGTCGGGGTTTTTAGAGTTTTTCAAAGCTTCGATCAAAAGTCCTCTGCAACTCTCGACCATGTTTGAAACCGGACCGCGCGTGGGCCGCCGCTTCGCCCGCCACATCGACGTGCCCGATGGCCAAGCCGTGGTGGAATTCGGCGTGGGCGCCGGCGCGATCACCGTTCATATTCTGCCGCGCCTGTCGAAGAATTCGCCGTATATCGGCTTTGAGCTCAATCAAGATTTGTTTAAATATTTAAAAGAAATATATCCCAAGTTCGAAATCTATAATGAGTCGGCGGAGAATTTGTCCAAGCGCCTGCAAGGCCGCAAAGCCGGCGCCATTGTTTCGACTTTGCCGTGGTCGCTGCTCACCAAAGAAATCCGCACCAGCATTGTGAAGCAGTCATTTGATAATCTTGAGCCTGGAGGACTGTTCTGCACCTTCCTGGCTCATCATGTGTTGTGGAGTCCCGCCGCGCGGGATTTGATCAGCTTGGTTTATGGCACCTTTACCAATGTCACCTATGAGGATGAATTCCTCAATGTTCCGCCCTGCCGCCTGTTCTTCGCGCGCAAGGCCTAATTTATAAAACATGAATTTTGAGTTAATTTATTAATAACTGAAATATTGAGAGATTTCAGCGTCCTCGGCATCCTCCGTTCCGTGTTCAACAACGAACACGGAACCAGGAGACCGAAAATGAAGGCTTTAATCCTCACCTTCTTACTGATCTACAGCTACCACTCCATGGCTTTGCCCGGAATGGCCGCCAAGCCCGAGATTGCAGAAAATTCCCACCTGATCGAAAAGGCCAACGTCTACGTTGGAACCTCCCGCGCCGAGATGATGGCCACTACCAAACCGTGGTCCGCCTTCGGCCGAATGTTAAATAACGGAATAGCTTGGTGCTCGGCCACTTTGGTGGGACCCGACCTGGTCATGACCGCCGCCCACTGCGTGTTGGATGCGAATGGAAAACTATTAGGGGGACTCCGCTTTGACGCCGGATATAGACGCGGCAAAGCCCTCGCCTCCGCGGGCGTCATTTATATTTGGTCGGGAGCTCACATCGGCTCCGACACCAACAACGATTGGGCCATTTTAAAATTGGACGCTCGCATAGGCGATCAAATGGGCTGGTTAGGGGTGCTGAACATGACCAACTCACAGCTTGTGCTTCTTGCCGGCGCGGGTTTAGTCGCCTACCCGGGTGACAAAAACTCGGAGGCTCCCTTCTACGAAACCGGCTGCCGGTTTAGGTCGTTAGTTGCCGAGCGGATTTATGTCCGCCACGACTGCAGCACTTCGCGGGGAACATCGGGCGGAGCCATGTTTGTCCAAGATGCGGCGACAAAAAGATTTTACATAGTCGCGCTCAACGTCGCCGAAGCGCGCACAGGTGATCAGTCGCAAATTGGAGTGATCTATTCCGACGAAACCGCCAACTACGCAGTTCCCGCCTCGCAGTTTGTTAATACTCTTCAGCAAGTTTCCCAGCTCTGATCAGGAATTCGATGCTGCATTGTAGACATTTACTTGGCCCAGGCCAAGTAAATGTCTACAGAGCGTCACCCTCACTCAAGGACTTAGCCGCCCGTTGAAAATCTTCACCACATTCTGAGCGAGAGCCTTGAGATCCTCACCATCATGAGTGATGAGAAGAGTTGGAATGTTAAATTTTTCGATCACTTTTTTCACGACGCCGCGGGCGTCGGATTTAAGTTCAGCATCCAAAGATGAAAACGGTTCATCTAAAAAAAGAAAGCGGGGCTTTGAAATCACCGCGCGAGCTAGGGCCACACGCTGGGCTTCGCCGCCGCTCAATAAGTGAGCCTTGCGCGACAAATAGCCACTCATGCGCAGCTCATCGGTTAATTCTTTAAAGCGCGATCGAGTAACATCAGCCGGCAGTCCGCGCGCTTGCGCGGCAAACAAAATATTTTCTTCGGCCGTCATGTGCGGAAAAAGCTCGAGCGACTGGAACAAAACGCCCAACTCACGCGCCGGCACCGGCAGCGCCGCCAAATTTATATCGCCAAATTTCCACGACAGCGCCGGGCACGGCTCCAAACCTATAAGTAAACGGAACACCGAAGTCTTGCCGGAACCCGACGGACCCCACAAAGCGGTCACGCCTTGATCAGGAATTTCCCATCGCGGAATTTCGATGGAAAATCCATCGTAGTGTTTGATTAAACCTTCAACGAGTGACATAGCGTGCGGCTCCCACAAATAGACCGTACAAACATAATCCCACAGCCAGCAACGGCAAAAGCAGAAGTTGCGCGGATTCAAAGCGGTAATTGTTTAATAAATT
>JANMVK010000453.1:0-3637 GCA_031392725.1 Pseudobdellovibrionaceae bacterium | reverse complement strand
AAAATATAAGACCAATTAGAGAAGGCATCAGACCAATTAGCTTGGTGGAGATGGCTTTTATTCTGCGCATGTGAACCGCCTTTTCCTTTTAAAGGAGCAAAATTGATGCCTCGACCTTTGTAAGATAGACTGCAATCGCCTGCCCGACTGACCAAAATGTGATCAACTGCTCCGATTTTTCGCTCTGTTTACAGAGCTAGCTCTTTATATCGAGCTGCCATAATTTGAATATGGCAACGAAGAGGCCGAAGCCTGGGGAACACTTCAGGAATGAAAAATATCTGATCGCCCTTGGAAAGCACTGTCGCAATTTGAGACGCAAGGGCGGATTGTCTATTAATAAAATGGCGCGACAAAGTGAACGATTGAGCCCAAGCGTGATTCTGAGGCTTGAGGCAGGTATTGGAAGTATAACGATATCAAGTCTCATTCGGTATGCGGCGGTTTTAAATGTTCATCCCAAACGCCTTTTGGATTTTGAATTTTCCGGGGAACTTGATTAAGTTCAGTTAGACAGTCGGCGGACCGATTGAGAAAAACCCCCGCCAATCATACTCAACGTCTTCGGCCCGTTCGTTCAGTGCAAGCCCAAGAGCCAGGTCATTGAAGATTTCATGGTTCAAGGCGATGAGCGCCGGATGGGCAGGTTCTTTCCCAAGGGCCGGTATAATTTCATTCATGAAAAATATTGTCGCATCTTCTTTTACCCATTTTGGCTTGAGCTTTTTCCGAATAATTTCTCCGAATGGAATTCCCGCCTTCACGAAAGCGCAGATTGTTTCTATGGCCTCAAGATCCATGACTTGCGGAAAATCAATATTTTTATCAGTAAAAAGTGGAAGGCCGTTCACCTGTTCACCAAGATGATCCCAAACCACAAAGTTCACCGGGAAGTTGCCTCCCGTAATTAGCAGGGGGGTGATTTGACCTTTGTATCCATCGGCGCGCATTTCAGCGGTGCGGTCGGAAAGTTGCTCCAACCCTTCAAAGAGCATTTGCCGGGCTTTGTTTGAGAGTGCAGGGTCGACGGCGCGGGTCTGAAGAGGCGTGTCGGCGCGCCCGCCTTTGACTTCTACCACCACGCGCCAGTTTTTTCGCATTTCAATAACACAGTCGCCGATTGGATGGCCTTCGCCAGTCGTATGGAATCCAACCTTCTGACCAAGACAATCTTTTAGCAGATGCAGCACATAACCTTCAATGGCATGACCTAGGTAACGTGTGAACTTTAAGCGCTCCACTTCTGGGAAGTGGTTCATCACCAAGTAGTAGGGGCCCTGCCAAAATAAATCGCCAATAAATTTCATCGACGCGCAGTAAAGGCGCCCATCAGATCGAAGTAGTGGTTGGGATCGCATGCCGAAAAACTTGTACTGCCATTCATGAAAGCCCGTTCTATCAGTCGGAATATCTGCGTTGGTTTGAAAGTCTTGCGTAAGATACTCTAGTACCTTTAAGAATTTTTCTTTGCGAGGCCCACCCGGGAAAATGATATTTGTATCGATGTTCGTGAATTGGTGGTCCCAGTCTAGAGTGAGGCCACTCCAATATACCCACACCGCCAAAGACGCCAAGAAATAGTCTTCGAGTGAAAATTCAAATCGAGCATCCATGTCTGCCGATAGGTCTACACGTTCGGCCGCCGGAACCTGATCTTTCAGCAGATCGTAAATGAGCTTTGATCGTGCAAGTGTATAGCGAAATTGTTCGGACTGATTGAACAAAATTTCTCGAAACAAATGTGAAGAATATGTTCGTCGAATTTCGCGGTTTCTCTCTTCAGAGGGCAGGGCTTGGTCGGCAACGTGTCCTTGGAGGGAAGCTTCATTGGCCAGATCATTGGAGATCAGCATGCACTCGCCGATTTGATAGAGGTATTCCTTATCAACTTCCCGAGGCATTTCTCCGCGACAATACCGGCGGGCGAATTCGAGGAGGATGCACGCCGATCGGTCGGTCAGCAAAAAAATGTCGTTCCTGCCATGTGCTTGAATCTTGCGTGCCAACTTTTTCAACGTGTCCTGCCTCAAGAAAATTTGGGCAAGGTGTGGGGTAAGGTCTTTTCGCTCTACGTTGGTAAGGAGGATACCGAGCTTCGATAACGTGTTGACCACTAGGCCAGGCGGGAGTGGCCTAAGCCGTTCAATCAATTCCTGTCGCCTAAGCGCTTCGCCATGAATGTCCTTATGGCCATAGAGGATTTTGTGCGACTCTTTGAAAATATCCATCGGTATGGGCATCGAGTAGTTCTATTCCAGCGTGACTAGATAGGCGCCTAAGAACTGCATTTAGTGGCGAACTGGTGTTTCGCGCTGTTTCATGATAAATTGTGGGTGCATTTGTGGGCTAGAAGCAGATGCAAAACTCAACCTGTTGATTCATCAAACGTTTTTAGAAAAATTGGCGGAGAGGGTGAGATTCGAACTCACGAGACTGTTTTGCAGTCTACTCGATTTCGAATCGAGCGCCTTCGGCCACTCGGCCACCTCTCCGTTGCGTAATCCGGTAAAAATCTGATATCACTAAGGACCCCTAAGAAGTAAGGACAAAATGCGCTTTGTATTGCTCGGGCTCGCCGTTGCCGTTATCGCCGTATCCGCGGCCACATTAAAGCCCGCTATCACTGACAATGCCTATGCTTACGCCAATGCCCGCGCACGCGAGTTCTCCAAAGGGGATAGCGGAAAGGTCGTTGGCTGGCGGGAATGCGTTGAGATGGAGAATGCGCCCGAGGAAGTGGGAATTGTTTGCGAGGGCACCCGGACCATTCAGATCCAAAGTGGGCAAGTTGTGGACGTAAACTACTTTTGCGAATTCCGTTTTATACGCGTCGACGTGAATTGGTTCCGCGTCGACCATCAGCTCTGTCAGTAGCGCAACGCATAATCGGGGCAATATTACGCCCCTCTCCTACATAACACGGCGCTACTCGCCGCACAGCTTGGACATTGCTTTGCAGTACTTAGAACCACACGAGGAGGTCTCATGAGTACAGCAGCGACACAGTCCCACGTTTCACGTTTGGCGGATTTAATCCGGGGAATGGAATCCGTAATGTTCACCACGGTTAATCCCGATGGTTCGGTGAACAGCCGGCCGATGGTCGTACAGAATTTTGATTTTGATGGAGAGCTTTGGTTTTTTACCCATCGCTCCAGCGGTAAGGTGGATTCCATCAATGAGGACAGCCATGTGTGCATGGCTTTTATGGATCCGTCGACTAACCGTTACATCTCGGCCAGCGGCACTGCGGTGGTGCTGGATGATCCGTGGACCATAAAGAAGATATGGAATAAGTCTTTTGAAAAATGGTATCCCGACGGCCCGCGCGACGAGGATTTAGCTTTAATCCGCGTGCGAGTCACGCATGCCGAGTATTGGGATGCGCCCCATTCCGATGTGGTTGAGAGTTTTTGCTTCACCGGCCCATCATTCAAATTTGATGGCCACGCTCTGCAAAAAAATCGCAATCAGAAAAACCGTTTAGCCGAGGAACGCTACTCTCATTCGTGGTAATGTCGCGTGAATGAAACACCTAATTCTAATTTTAACTTTTGTCTGGCTCCCCGTATCACGCGGGGAGTCTCTCAATTTTAACGGCAAGTGGGAAACCACTTACGGTTTGATGGAGCTGGAA
>JANMVK010000426.1:0-7951 GCA_031392725.1 Pseudobdellovibrionaceae bacterium | reverse complement strand
TATAAGTAAACCAGCATTCCCCGTCAATACTTTTTTTAAATTATTTTTTTAATTTAAAAAAATCATGACTAACGTTTGGTGGAGGCAACAGGGATCGAACCTGCGACCTTCTGAATGCAAATCAGATGCTCTCCCAGCTGAGCTATGCCCCCACAGGCGGAAATCAAAATCGCGCACTCTACCGCGAAAGGCAAGGAACATTGGAACACTGGGTTGCAAATATGTGACGGACGCTTATGCGGTGGGTCTTTATGCGGAGGCTTTGTTTTTGCGGGCTAGGCCTTGGAGCCAGATGCGTTCTGAGGTGGTGTCGAAGCCAACGGCCTCGGCTCCCCGCAGAACGGAGTCGAAAACTTTTTTGAGAACGTCCAATTCCTCAGCGGGTACCGCGGGAGTGGTCGTTATGGTGTCTTCAATGGCCTCTACGACGGATAATAGATCGGGAGTGGTCACAACCTTGGGCAATTTCGAAAGATCAAGGCCACGGCTTGGAGCCGGTTTAAAGCCGATCAGATTTTGCGTCAGGAGGATTTTTTTACCGTTGTTAAAATTAACCTGCAGAAACACTTGGCCATCGGAGTCAACGCGGTGGATGACTTCCTCGAGTTCGACGATCGCGATGGCGATGACTTTGCCGTCGGCGCTCTGGGAAATAAAGACCTGCTGGTCGCCTTCCGCGGTCCTAGACCGAAGGCCAGAGCTCTTAGCGACAAATTCCCTGATCTGCACCAGCGCTTCTTGTTTCTCATTTTCTTCGGGTACGTTACTCATGCATTAACTGCTTCGACTCTATAAAAAGAAGACTTGAGGAAACGGGATGTTTTTTAGAGTATTGTCCTGTATCAATCGGGTGCAGCGGCCCGTTTTGGCGCGTTTTTCACTGTTTTCGCTCTAGGAGTACCCCGTGCTAGTGAATAGATGGCAAGCCCCGATCCTTCCCACGCGGCAGCAAATGGCGCTCATGCTGGAGAGCGAAGGCTTGGAGCCGATCGAGGAGATGGTCCCGGAAGGGCCAGGAGTGGCCGATCACCGCCATCCGTTCGACGAAGTCCGCATTGTGGTCACGGGAGCCTTGCACCTGGACATCGCCGGCAACCGTTTGTTGCTGCGGGCGGGAGACCGGATTTTAATTCCGGCCAACACCCGGCATTCTAAAAAAGCCGACGGCTCTGAGCCGTGTTTGTGTTTGTATGCCATGAAGGCCGATTAGTTACCGGCGCAGGATTTGGCGATATCCCGCCCCGTAGAGCCGTAACAGTTCGTGCTTTGGCAAAGAATTTCCACACATTTTCCGTCGGAACCCACGCAAGCCCGAGCAATGTCTCTTCCAGTTGAACCGTAACAGTTCGTGCTTCGGCACAGAATTTCCACACACATTCCACTGGTTGTCCGGCAAGCCAGCGCGATATCTCGGCCGGTGGAACCGTAGCAGTTCGTGCTTTTACACAGTGTTTGGACGCAGCGACCGCTGGCTCCGGCGCATGCTGCCGCAATATCGCGGCCCGTGGATCCGTAACAGTTGGTGCTGGCACACAGAGTTTCCACGCAGCCCGGATATCCGGTCTGTTGCTCGTCGCAATTGACGCCGGCTCGGTAACTCACATTGGTTAGTTGATTCAGTTGAAACTGAATCACCATCTCTTGAATTTCCTGTTTGTTCAGCGGTGAACTTATTTTTGGAATTGCGAATGCCGAAACGCCGGCTGCCATGACTAAAAATGCAATTATCGATTTGAGCATCGTCCCCATCCTTTTTGAAATGAATCATCGGAACTTAGGGAATGTGGGAATCAAAGGCAAGGTTAATTCGGGCGGAATTGTTTGAAAGATTTCCCGTCGAGAAAATACAGACGGTTGTTATCGGTCATGTACTCACCAACTAAAACCGCGTCCGCTTTAAAACGTTTCACCGTGGGCGGCAGGCACTTCACGTAGAAGTCGATGGCGCGGGCTTTTGCCGTGGATTCAACCAATGTGAGCGCCTCGACTAATTTTTTAGAAGGTACATACGGCTTTTTTTCGATTTCGGAGACGGAATAGCCACTGGTCCCGGATAACACCGCCAGCACGCGATGTTGACTGTCGTGACCCAGGACCACGGCATCGTCGCGGCCGTCGCCGTTAAAATCGCCGATCACCGCCATGGGCAAGGCTTTTACCGCCGGCGGATTGCGCTCTTCACAACTGGCCGAGGATTTTTCATCAGGTGGGGCCACGTAGGAATTTAGCAATTCCACATCAAAGTCTTTGAGATCGTAGAGTTTAAATTTAGCGTTGAATTTTTTTAGAGCCTCGCTGACGTCGGGCCCCAGCTCGAGTTGGCCGAGTAGTTCTTTGTGGATTTTAATGGTGGGCGCGACCGTGTTTTGCGCTGAAGCCGAGACCGCGAAAAACAGGAGCACCCAGGACGCTTGAATTTTCATCATCTTGTGGATTCTGACATAAAAAAGCCCGGGGTGAAATAGTCAAAAGGCGGAGCCACTTCGCGCCGGACTGGTGGGGCCAAGGCCACCGCTGTGGCACGCGGCGGAGGACGACGGACCGGCAGGTTCGGAGCTGTGCTGGAGGCCGTGGCTAGCACGGTTGGGCTGGCGGTGCCGCCCAGTAATGCCACCACTGCGGGTTCTTGGCGCCATCTGGTGTTGGCTACGTTTGCATTTCCGACGTTACAAAAAATATGGGTTCCGACCCTCTGCTTACCGCTGCAGTTTCGGGCCCAGGAAGGATAAATATAATTGGCGTAAAAATTCAATTTTTTGTTGGAGCCTTTTTTCACGGCCTCCTCAGCGGCTTTTTTGGCTTTATTCCAGGCGGCCGGAGTGGTGCAAGTTGAGGGACTGACGGTCCAACTGAATTGCGCCCGCTGGTAGATAACGGCGCAAATACTGGACGGGAATTTTCCCGATTCGGCTCGGGCGAGCACGGTGCGATTGACTTCCACAATGCTGGCGTCGTTGCCGGCTTCGCGATAAGCATTGCAGGTCAGGCATTTCATGGTGTCGCTCGAGCGCGCGCAGTTCACGCTCATGGCGCAGGATCTGGCTCGGCTTCGGCCCCTGCTGCGGGCTTCCACTGATAGGGATGCGGTCAATAGGATTAGGATTAAGGGCACCATTAATGTTTTCATCAGCTGGAAGTACTGCAGGGGCAGTACCAGGCCGGAGGCGGGTAACCTGCTGAAATTACGGACGTGAGCCGATTAAAAGTGTCTTAAAATGAGACACATGGCTAAGGGGTTTCTGCTTTTTACTAGTCCCGGGACTTGTTGATTAGCCCTGCCCGGTCAGAGTCCGCGAGCTTTTCTAATCAGAATGTGATCCGGAAATAAGTGCTTAGCGACCGGCAAGTAGGCTGCTTATGAGAATTTCAATAAGAGCCCTAATCGATAGCCCCTCCGGATCTTTGTCAGGCACAAACTCGGAAAATTCCAAATATCTAACCCGAGAGTCCGCCAAAATGATCTTTAACAGGTTCGCGCTTTCTTGAAGAGTGAGGCCGTCTTTGCGGGGAGAATATGCCGCAGGCATATCCGCTTCACAGAGAAGATCTGCATCGAAATGCACCAAAATATTTTTTTCTTTGGGAATCGAAGACAACACATCATGGACGGCTTTTTGAAGACCTATTTCTCTGAGTTTCTCCAGAGAAACAAAAGGAATTCCAACGTCTGTATCTGGAGCCTCCTTGTTACCAAGGACGGTGATTTGCGACGGAGAGAGCTGCGCGCCTTGCCAGAATTCCGATTTCTGCGTTAGCAACCAAAGACCCATTCCAGCGCTGCCCATGCATGTGTCGGGATCAGGCGCAATCGAATCAACATCTCCGTCTAGATACAGGAGATGCACATCATGATTGAAAGCTTGCACCGCAGCCGAGACGGTTCCAACAACCATGCTGCAGTCGCCGCCCAGCCCTAGAACCAAGCCCCGGAATTCCGGTGAGAAGTGGGCCTTTAAAAAGGAATCCGTCATTTCCCAAATCAACTTCGGGAGAGGAAAATTACGAATCGGCGGCCGGTTGTGCCGGGGTTCCTGTGGCGCGGGGATTTCTCCTAGGTCCGTGACCTGAATTCCGAGGTCTGCCAAACGACCAATCAAACCATGTTTTCTAAAATGACCGGGCAACTTTTCGGTACCCAAATGGAGGCATCCAGCATTAGTGGGAAGGTCGAAAAGTCTAATCTCAGAAACCATCGTCGGCATGGAACCGGTATACAGGTGTCGGTTCATGCTGTCTACGTGCGTCCTAGAACCAAATGCTTTTAAATCGGCCCACCGTCAGCAAATCACTGGCCAAAAATCACCGCCAAATCAAGATTTGCCGGCACCCTTCATCCACTCAAGATATTGCTTCATGGTTTTCTCGAAGCCGCGATCGGCGGGTTCGTAGAGTTCCGTGCCGCGCAGTTTTTCCGGGAGAAATTCCATATCTTGCCAGCCCGTGGGACCGCTGTGCGCGTATTTGTAACCTTCGCCGTAACCTTGCTCTTTGTTGAGTTTGGTTTTGCTCGAGCGCAGCGCCATCGGCACGGGTTGGGTTCCGGTTTTTTCCACTAACTCCTGCGCCTTGTTGATCGCTTCGTAAGACGCGTTGGATTTGGGCGCGCAACTTAAATAGGTCACCACTTGCGACAAACAAATCCGCGCTTCGGGCATTCCCACCAGTTCCACGGCCTGCAGCCCGGAAACCGCCAGGGTCAAGGCTCTTGGGTCCGCGTTGCCGAAGTCTTCGCTGGCTAAAATGACTAAACGGCGCGCGATAAAGACCGGGTCTTCACCGCCCGCCAGCATTCGCGCCAAATAATAGACGGCGGCGTTGGGATCGCTGCCACGCACGCTTTTGATAAACGCGGAAATCGTGTCGTAGTGTTCATCGGCTTTTTTATCGTAGCGCAAACTGGAGGCGCCTAAAATTTCGCCGAGATCGGCGGCGGCCATTGGCAGTTGGCGGTCGCGGGAATGAACCACTAAGGTTTCCACCGCGGTCAGCAAGCGGCGCGCATCGCCGTCGGCGAATTCGAGTAAAGCTCGCCACCCGCCTTCCGCTAAAATTTGGTGGGCCTCGCCACCCAATTCTCGAAAACCACGCTCTGTTAAGGCCCTCAAATCGGTTTCATCCAAGCGTTCGAAAACCAAAACCCGCGAACGGCTGAGCAAGGCGGAGTTCAATTCATAGCTGGGATTCTCGGTGGTGGCGCCGATCAAAATAAAATCGCCGGCTTCAGTGAACGGCAAAAGTACATCCTGCTGAGCGCGGTTCAGGCGGTGAATCTCATCGATAAAAATCAGCGTCTGCCCGCCTTGAATTTTGCGGTAATGGGCCTCCGCGCCTAGCTCGCGGATCTCTTTCGCCCCGGTTTCCACGGCGTTTAAGTTTACAAACTGGGCTTTGGAAAATTGCGCGAGAATGCGCGCTAAAGTGGTTTTTCCACTCCCAGGCGGACCCCATAGTATCAAATTGGGCATGCGGCCGGGATTTTCCAGGAACGGCTTCAAAGTTGAGATCACACCCTTTTGACCGGCGAAATCTGAAAGAGTCCGTGGCCTTAAGCGCTCCGCCAGCGGCAGCGATTGGGGATCCACTGGAACTGTATCAAAAAGATCCATGACTTAGGTCTAGCTGCAATTAGATAGACTGTCCAGGGGCTCAAATTTACGGCGTTTTATGCCGATTAGTCTATATGGGCAACCGAGGTAGTCTGTATCGAATATGTTTAATCGTACTTTCTCTGTGCGCCGTTCAATGCGGAAAGAAATTAAGCAAATCCTCGCCCGTTGAAGTCACCATTGTTCCGGACGTGCCGATCGTCATCACCGCCTCCATTGAAGGCGCGGCAGGCAAAGAGGCGCCCTGGTTTAGTTTCAAGGTGTCGCTCGACAATCAGACGGATCAAGCTTTTGAAATCGTGGCCCTTCAGATTGAAATCAGCGGACAAGGTAGTTCCGGCCAATTGGAAACCAGGACTCTCGCCTTTGATCCTTCACAGTTAGATTACACGCTCAATGAACTGGCCTGCTCTTACGGCACCTTCGGCGTCTGGCAACCCGGGCAAAAAAAGGACATCGGAGTGACGGGAACGACCGGCTGTTTGAGCTTGATCGCCAAATTTTATGCGGGCGGTAACCCGAAAGGCCCTAACGCCAACAGCTACCGCTACCGGGTCAAAGCCAAGCCGCTCGGTTACTTCATCGACGCCGCGGGAGACCCCGACGACCGCTTCGAGAAGTTCAAATATTTCTTCACTAAATAATTTTAGTTACTAGCCGCGTTTTGCGAGAGATCATCCTGCGACAAGATTCGCGGTGTGAGGAAGATTAGCAATTCGTTCTTGGTGCGCTCGTAAGATTTGTTCTTAAACAACCAGCCGATGATCGGCAAGTTTTTTAATCCGGGCACGCCGTTAGCGGCTTCCAATTCATCACTGGTGTAAATCCCGCCGATCACCGCGGTCTGGCCGTTTTTGACCAGCACTTTGGTTTTCGCCGAGCGCTTGTTAATCCCGCGGGATTTGGTTTCCTCATCCTCAACCGGGCCCGGAAACTCCCGGTGCACATCAAGGTCCATGATCACGCCGCCGTCGGCGGTGATCTGCGGAGTGACGGACAGTTCCAGCTTGTATGTGGACTTCTTGTCCTGCTTGGTAATGGCATTGGTCGTCTCATTGCGCGTGGTGATGACGGACACTGATTCACCCTCTTGGGTGATGACCGATTTTTCCCGGTTCATGGCGGTGATTCGCGGCGCGGAAATCACTTTGGCCAAAGCATCCCGTTCAGCCAGCGTCAGGGTGGCGGCTAAATCGCCGAAGAAATCCAGCGTGCCGATTTGCAGTGACGAGTTGAACGGATTAGCGCCCGTGAAACTGCGGCTTAAAGTGGCCGAACTCACGCCCATGGTGAGATCGATCGGCGCGCCCTGGTTGCCGCCCGCGGGGCTCAAGTTCAGCGGCGCTCCGGAAAAGCCCCAGCTTACGCCCACGAAATTCTGGAAATTCTCCACGGCTTCAACAATTTTGCTTTCGATCGAAACTTGCGCCGGGGGAATGTCGAGCGTCTTAATCAGCTTGCGCACGCGGTCCACCACCTCGGCCTTGTCCGTGACGATGATGGTGCTGGTGCGGTTGTCGGCCACCACTTTGCCGTCTGTGCTGATAAACGCGGCGAGAGTGACTTTAAGTTCATCGAGATTGGAATAGCTGATCGGCAGAACTTCAACCACGGCGGGCACGATGTTCTTCTGCGCCTCGAGAATTTTAGCCGTCGCTTCGGTTTCCGCCTGCAGTGATTTTAGGGTGCTGATGCGGAGCACGTTGCCTTGGCGGACATAGCCGAGGCCTTTGGTGCGCATCACAGTGACCAGCGCCTGATCCCACGGAACCCGGCGCAGTTTCAGTGAGATTTTGCCTTCGACGTCATCCGACATCACGACATTGGCGCCGCTCTCTTCGGCCAGAAAGTTCACCACGTCGCGGACGTCGGCGTCTTTCACTTGCAACGAGATATTGCGGCCGTAGAATTTTTGATTGCCGGTTAAAAATTCGTCGAGGGTGCGGGCCGCGAGCGACTTCTCACCGGGTTTGTTCAGCGGCTTCTCGTCGCCATCGCCGTCATCAGCGGGAGCCGGGGCCTCACTTGGAGGCGGAGCTTTCGCCACTACCGGCTCAGCCGGCGGTATGATCACCAGCGAAGTTCCCTCTTGCTGAACGATGGGCTCGACACTTCCAGTGCCGCTCAATTGCACGACGATGCGGGCGGTGCTGGAGCCCGCGCCTTGATAAGCATTGATCCCGCCGATTCGGGAACCGGCACCTTTGGTGTTGTAGGGCCGCTGCAGCGCCGCGGGCAATTCCACATCGGCGAGTTCAATCACAAACTGCTGCGTGGCCGCGTTTAGCCGAGTCTGATAGCTGACCGCTTTGCTGGTTTCAATCAGCACCGTGCCGCCGCTGGGA
>JANMVK010000396.1:0-1535 GCA_031392725.1 Pseudobdellovibrionaceae bacterium | reverse complement strand
TAAACAATAGTTTAAGGGAGTAGGACGGATGCATTTTTGGCTGGTTTTAAGCTTGCTAATTCTGGGTTGCGCCCGGGCACCGATAAAAAACGTTCAAGAGGCCATGCGGGTGGCGTCCATGCCCGAACTGACCGATGACTTGGAATGGAACGGTTTTATCGAGGGCCTCGAAGCCCAAGTGAAATTTCTAAAAGAGAAAAGCGAAGGCCCGCAGCAGTTTGGCTTCGGTCCACGCACCATAGACCGCGCGTCTTACGTGCGCGCTTTGGAATTTTTACTGGTTGAAGCTAGGGCCGACAGCAGCGGCGAAAAATTCCGTGCGGCTTTGCGGGCGAATTTTGAAGCGTTTGAGGTTTATGGTATTGAGCGCTGGGGCGAAATTTTTATGACCTCCTACTTTGAGCCGGTGATCAATGGCGCACTGAAGCCGGGCGGGGAGTTCACGCAGGCTTTGTATGCGCGGCCCAAAGATATGGTGGATGTGGATTTAGGATCGTTTGTTCCCGTGCGTCCGTCGCTGAGCCTGCTCGACAAAGTTCCTCTTGAACAGCGCTCGCGCGGCAATACTTTGCGCGGACGATTGTTGGCCAGCACCGATCCCGAAAAATCGCCCAAGGTGGTCGCTTATCCGGATCGCGCCGGGATTTACAATGGCGATATCAAAGGCGTGTCGCAACCGCTGGCCTATGTGAATCCCATCGACGCTTTTATTTTGGAAATCCAAGGCTCGGGTCTGGTAAAATTAAGCAATGGCAAGGAATTGAAAGTCGGCTACGCCGCCCAGAACGGGCATCCCTATGTTCCCATCGGGAAATTTCTGTTTGATGTGATTCCCAAAGAAAAAATGAGCCTGTTCGCCATCGAAAGTCATTTACGTTCGCTACCGGCCGATGAAGCCCGTAAAGTGATGCAGATGAATCCCAGTTATGTATTTTTTAAGCCGCTCACCAGCCGCGGAATCACGTTCTTAGGCAATGAGCTGGTCGTGGGCCGCACCATCGCCACTGATTACACCTATTTCCCAAAGGGTGTACTGGCGCTTTTGCAGTTTGATAAACCGCAATTCACTGATGAAAAAGCTACGGAGCCGTCGGCATGGGCCCCGTCCTCGCGCTTCGTCTTCGATCAAGACACGGGCGGCGCCATCCGCGGCCCCGGCCGGGTCGATTTGTACGCGGGACGCGGGAACGTGGCCAAGCAAACGGCTGCGGTAATGAAAAATAAGGGGCGATTGTATTACTTCGTTCCGCGTGCGGAGTTTTTAGCGACTTTGGAGTCGGCGCCATTGCCTTAATTCACAAAGGCGGGATTAAGTGCCACGCCGATGCTTCTGAAGTTCCATTCATCATTTTGGCTAGGTGATCTTCATATAACGCACCTTTTCTGGGACGTCGCGGGTGCTTTTTACATTTGAAAATTGCGAGTGTCTGGTCTCGTTGATTTGGACCTTACCTAACCCCTACGACCGCAAGCCTTCACAAAAAATATTTTCTCTCAAGTCTGTCTCTAACGACACCAAAGATATCCACATCGGG
>JANMVK010000365.1:0-9498 GCA_031392725.1 Pseudobdellovibrionaceae bacterium | reverse complement strand
GGAAGCCGCGCAGAAATTGGAAAGCGGAAAAGCTTCGTACGACGATATGAAGAAGTCGCTGGATGAACGCGTAGCATCGGCAGCCAATGCCGCAACTGCTGCGAAAGATCTGGAACGTGGCTTTAGCAACGATCTTCCTGATCTACCGAATTCCAATCGCACTTTAGGAAACTAAAAGGCGCTTAATAGAAATTTTGATTTTAGAAAAGCTTTGGGAAACCAAGGCTTTTTTATTTTAGTAGGCCGACATCCGGAGTTCCGGCTTAGGACCATCGCAAGGCGTGCTCCAGCCATTCACCACATCCACATGCCAAACTTCCACGGGCTTAGCCTCAAAATAAAAATCAGCGTGCGCATCGGACATTCGCCGCAACTCCAAAGCGGGATTGGGAACAACACATTGCGCATCATTCTCCCAGCGGTAGATGCCGATCTTGCCGACAAATCTTTGCACGATCAAACGCGACGGCGAGGTGAGGTTCTGCGCGTTCAGCCAAGTCATGGCATCGGGAAACAAAGTTAGAGCCGTGGCCATTTCTTTGGGATCGGCGGAGTCCACTTCAAACACTAGACTGTCTTCGACCCAATCGGCGTGGGCCAACAGACCCGCGCTCAGCAACACCATAAGCAAAATGTTTTTCATAAAAAATAGGCTAGCGGACGGAACGCCAGTTCACAAAGGTCTTTTTGCGCTTGTCCACTTGCACGGTCTGCCATTCGCTTTCCTCGCCGGTTGGGTTGGAGCCGTTTAATCCCACGGCGCGGACCCGGTAAGAACCGGGCTTCAAGCGGATCTTGGCGATTTGGAAGCTGGCCGGAATGGTCGTCCATTGGCGCAAATCCGCTTGATCGGCGACATGCATTCCCACCCAAGCCACCGCCCCGAGCAGCTCATTTTTTTGGCGGATTTGGTCGGCCACCACTTCCTTGGCAACAATTCCGGCCGCGCGCATGGCGATGATGCCGGCATATTGATCATCCAAGGTTTTAATCGCCACGTCGGTGATATCGGAAATCATTTGTGTCGGTTCACTCGGACCTTGCTCCACTTCAAGCTTGGCCGCGGTGGTGCCGTTGTAGCTGGGGTAAAGTTTAGGAATGCGGGGAAACCCTGGGTGCGGGCGCTTCACCGGGCCCCAGCCCTGCTGATAAACCAAAACCACTTCGCCCAATTCCTTGAGATTGGCCGGTTCAATGGGGCCGAATGCTTTTTTCCACTTGGCCACTTCCTCGGGCCGCCCGGCCATCTTGGCGGAGCGGATCAGATCTTCCTTTAAATAAGGAATGTTCGGGTTGAGGTCGTAGGCTTTTTTAAAATCGATGTAGGTATTATCCCAATTTCTGTTGGCTTCCCAAATCATCGCCGCCAAATAAAACGCGAAGGGATTTTGGTCGTAATTCTTTTTGCCTTCATACCGAAATTTATAGAGCTTGTCGTTGAGCTTGCGGCACTCCACCAACGCATCATCGAGGTTTTTCAGCTCGAGAAAATTGATTGCCAGCATGGCGTTGATCAGGACCTTTTCAAAATCATCGCCTTTGTACTGAACCATGCCCTCGCTGAGGAGCAGGGATCCGCCGATGCGCGAGATGGAGTGGTAGTCCTTAATGTCGGTGAGATCCTCGGCCTTAAGATAAGCCTTATTGCTCTCCTCATAATTTTTGGCCAATTGCTGAGCAGTCGCGTACTCAAGCAGATAAACCACTTGGTCGTCGTTGTCCTTAAACGCCTGTTCCTTGATCTTTTCCGCGGCCCCAGCGGCTTCCCCGCGTTTGATGGCGTCCCGAAAATCTTGGGTTTTAGTTTGATAGGAGGCGCATCCGGCAAGGGTGACGGCAGCCACCACCAGCCAAAAAAACTGCGTGGTCGCGTCGACGCGACCACGAATGTCTAACCTTTGTGGTCGCACAAATTTAGATGCCCACTCTCTTCTTCTTGAACTCTTTGCGGATCTGCTTGTGGTCGGTCCACTGAATCAGCCCGGTCTTGAGATTGGTGAGATTCATGGTCAGTTTATAATAGATGGTTTTGTCTTTGCCGGCTTCCTGCACGATGGAATCCAAGCGGCCGTTCATAATAAAGTCGGCGCCCACTTGGCCGCCTTTGCCCTTCTTCGACTCGCGCTCCACCATTCCGGAATCTTGATAATCATACTCCTCGGCGATGTCTTCGCGCGCGGCTTTGTCGACAAACTGAACTTTGCCGGTCCGCTGCAGTTCAACCTGGAACATATCGGTCACGCTCTGGGTGTCGACGTGCTCGCTGGTTTTGTTTTGCAACTTGGTCACCATTACGATCGGCGGGCGCTTAGCCGCTGAAATCGCCGGGTGGGAAACCGCGCTGCCGACCAGATCTTTAACGGCTTTTTGCATATCCGTTTCCGACCACTTGTCGGTTAGAAGATTGGTGTCTTCGACGTTTTCATCATATTGGCCCTTGACGAACTGACGGGGTCCGCAAGCCGCGAGTGAAAGAACTAAAGAGAGTCCAACGAACTGAATGAACATTTTCATGAAATTGCCTCCAAAGACGGTCATTTTAGAGGGGTGGGAGTCCGGCTGCAACCAAAGGTACGTTGCAGAAAAACACTGATTTCGGACGCTCCGGAAGCTCAAACCAATCAGGGCTCAATTGGAGCTGGTCCCGGAAGTTGCAATTGGAACCGGTCATGAAAATTATTAATCCGGCGCAAGCCGCCCAGTTTTTCCGAAGCCGCATAGCCAAAGATGTTGAAGAGGTGTGGGCCGCGGCTCTGAACTCCGACAAACGCGTGACCGCCGCTCAATGCCTGTTCCGCGGCACTGTCGATCAGTGCTTGGCCCATCCGCGCGACATCTTCCGTTTCGGCTGTTTGCACAACGCCGCCGCCCTGATCCTAGCTCACAACCATCCCAGCGGGCAGGCCCAACCTTCCGGTGAGGACCGCCAATGGACCGCGCGGGTGATGGCGGCGGCTGAAATCATTATGATCCCGGTGGTGGATCACATCATCTTAGGAGCAAGAACCTATTTTAGTTTTTTGGAGTCAGGATTTCTCAAAGACAATGGTGGTTTTGGGCGAAATGCGCACAAAGTGCGACAGAAAGGTGACCAGGAACAGAGTGGTGCCGAACAATTCCAGGAACTCCTCGAGCACCCGCCCGAAGTGATTCACGAATTTACCGGAAAACCCCACATAAGCGCCAATGTCGTCATAGGCGCCCGGCAACCCTTCGATAAAATCCAAGCCCACGGCGAGGCCGTAACAAGCCAGCGCGGCGAAGATTAGCAGGCGAAGATTTTTGGTTTTCAACTCACGCCACATAAAAAACAATATGAAAATTCCCATGGATACGAGAAACGGGCCAAATACATATTGCCAGGTATAGCTGTGATCCAGGCTGAGAGTGGCTTCCGCGACATCGCGACCGGCGTCACCGCCCATGCCTTTGACCGCGGTGCCGATGCGCTCATGAAACTTGGAGCCGTCATCAATAGCCAGATAAGTAAAAAAAGCGGCGATCGCGGCCCAGGCGCGGCTTCGGTTTTTTAAGTAGATACACCAAATGACCAACGCCACAAACAGAGTTTGCACGCTGGCGGCCCACGCCTGCAGTGAGTCCTCGCGGGCGAAATTAAACAGCCGCTGCAGGGAGCCGATGGGGATTAGTTTTCCGTAATTAAAAATTACATCGAGCAGAAGGAAAAGAATCTCAACGGAAACCACGGCCGCGAATACGGCCGTGATAAATTTCCGGGCATTAAGGTTTACTTTTAGTTCAATCACGGGGCCGGGGCCGCCGCAGGCTCACATTTTTTCTTGAGGCAGCTGGCCAAATCGGCACAAGCTACGTCATCAGATGAGTCATCATCCGATGATATCCCGTCGGCGGATACGCCATCGACAGAGTCATCGTCAAGTGAGGCGGAATCGTCGTCCGAGTCCGAGTCGCAGTTTGGCTTGGGCACCATGCCGTTGGCCGCACATAGGGCGATTGTTTCTTGGCTTACGGATCCTGCCGCATCACCCGCAGCTGCTTCAGCCCCTGTGGCTTTTTGAGACCCGGCATCACCGCTAAAGACCGCGGGTCCGCATGCAATCAGGCCGCTTACGACCAGGGACAATAATAGAATGCGCATGGCATTCACTCCTTCTGTCCTAACTTCCTCATTCCACTCTGATTCCTTCGCAACAACCCGGCCATCTCAAAACTTCAATACCTGAGCTGAGCGGCCACGTCTGCGACACCGTCTAACATATCTGCATGAAATCCTGGAATGAGACGCGGGTTAGTGACCCTGTTTGGCGAGGCGGTCGAGTACCTGGTCGATGTTCACCTGTTTGGGTGTGGTGATCTTTTTCACCCCGATCACAACCAGGTTCTGATCGAGCGTGACTTCGTATCCGCGGTCATAGGCTTGGCGAATAAAATTGCGCACGAAATTGATCCGCTCCGTGCGTTCCATTTCGTTCAGCCACTTGCGGTTGGCTAACTTGGCGTTGATTTTGTCTTCGAGATTGTCACCATTGGTGGGCCGTTCGTGATTGAGCTGCTCATATAGACGCTCAGCCGTATTTTCATGATCGAATTGCACGCCGTAAGAATGGTCGGACTCAGGCAATAGCGCGTAGTCATTGTTTTTGCCGTTCTTGGAGGCCTGATTCTCAAGGAGACTTTTGCGTTTTCTCATCTGTTCCATCAAATGCGTGTCGTAAAGGTGGCGGTTGATGGAGGCGCCGATGCGGTCGACAAAGGGATGCCGAGCCTTGGCGATCTGGCGCTCAACCGGCTGGCGTGTGGCATTCCAGTATCCCAATCCGCCCAATACAAACACAGCGGCGCTTAAGGCGATGAAAATGCGGGCCATATTGCGGGAGGAACCCGAACGACGCGCGCGCGAGGCCGAAGCCGGCTTTTCATTGGAACGCGGAATGGTCCTAATTTTAACTTCTGACATGCAACCCCTTACCCCTAAATAAGAGCAAGCCGGAGGCCAAAACGTGTCCCCGCCAACGGGCGCAGGCTACGGCTGGTGCCTGATTCTCATTTTGAGACGTTCAATTATTAAACAAATGAACACAGAGCGCGTCATGCGAGTGAGTGTTCGCGGGGGCTTAAAGCACTGTATCGAATGACAGACATTTTAAGATGGCCTATCAAAATTTCATTACGCTAAGGTGCTTTTGCTCAGCATACGAATACACGTTCAGATGCTCTAAACAAAATACCGCATTAGGGGGAAATCACATGCGTACATTAACAGCTATTGCCTTGCTCTTCTCGGTTCAAGCTTATGCTTGTCCTGAACTCACCGGCGCCTACACCTGCACTTATCAGGATGGTTCCAGCGAAGTTGTAACCATCAGCCAGGAAGACAAAGCCGGCGTGACTGTCTACAACTACAACGGATCTTCGATCCCGGCCGACAACGCCGTTTATCCGATTCCGGATGACGAGTCGGTCAAGAGCGCCACTTTCCGCGCTTGGTGCGAAAACGCCTCGCTCAAAGGTAACATCGTCGGCAAATACTGGAACAACGGCGCCTTGTTTGGCGATCTCGATATGACGTTGGATCTGTCTCTCGACGGCACCAATCTCAAAAGTGTAACCACCGGCACTCTGAAGGCCACTGACGGAACGAGCTATCCTTTGGATGGCGACATCAGCTGCGTTCGTAATTAGTTTCTAAGACGGCGTTTCGCCGTTTGATTTAAGGGCCATACCCGGTATGGCCCTTGCTTCTCCTGTTTCTATGATTCGTTTCTCGTTCAAATATGCCGCTTTGACGGCGTTGTTAATTGTTGAAGTTGCAGGAGCGTCCAGTTCTTTGGCGCCTTCCCGCACCCAGGCTTTATGTGAAAAGGCACTCATACGCTCCGGATTGTGGCAGGCTCCGGTGTTGGCGCGTGTTCACTCACCACCGCCTTTTTCCTATGATCACAGCAAATATGTGATTCGCATAGGGTCGCATACGGGTCCCGACCGCACGACCTTTAACCGCACCAATCGCGACCAGACTGAATTGATCCGCCAAGGAATATTTCCGGCAGAGTTTGTGAGGGTGAAGACTTTGCAGGGCCTAAAAGTTTTAGATCTCGGCTGTGGTGACGGGCTCTTTGTCGAACAGATGCGCCGGGCGGGAGTTGAGGTCGAAGGCCTCGATGTATTTTTGGATAAGTATCAGTTGTCGAAGCCGTATTACATCCAGGCCGGAGCGGACGACACCGGCGAACCAGATCAGAGTTATGATGTGATTATTTCGGCGCAAGGGCCGCTGAGCTGGGAACACAATCACGCTCTGGTGCGCAGCTATTTGCTCGAAGCCCGGCGGCTGTTGAAACCGGGCGGACGGCTTTTGGTGTCGGCCATCCATGTGGAAAAAAATATGAACTTTAAGGATGTGCGCCCGGAAGTTATGTTGAAGGGCACGGCCTTTGAGGCTTTGCCTGCGGGCTTAGCCATCAAAAGTGCTCCCAGCCGTGAATGGTTGATGTATCCCGCGGAGAACACAGAATACGAACACGCTAACTATTGGTTGGAATTGCAACGGGTGCCTTAAAAGATCCAGGATCCTGAATACGGTTAACTGTATCCCGGATACTGGATGTTTTAGCCGGCGGGTTTCTGCACTTCGTGCGGACCACTAACGGGCAATATAATCTTAAACTCCGTCCCCTTGCCAATTTCACTGGACACTAATATCTCCCCGCCATGCTTTTGAATCACGCCGTAGGAAATACTTAAGCCGAGGCCTGTACCGCGGCCCAGGGATTTGGTGGTGAAGAACGGATCGAAGATTTTTTCTAGGGTTTGTTTGTTCATGCCCTTGCCTGAGTCGCGGATGGCGACTTCCACGCGGTTGTCCGGCAGAGACTTGGTGGTGATTTGGATTTCGCCGTCACCTTCGATGGCTTGGGCGGCATTGCCCAGTACATTCATAAATACCTGGTTGAGTTGACTCGGATAGCACTCCACTTTGGGAATCGTGCCGAAATTTTTGGTCACCTTAATCCGGTTTTTTATTTCGCCGGCCAAAAGTTGCAAAGTGTTTTCCAAGCCCTCATGCAAATCAACCTGCTTAATTTGTGATTCCTCAAGGCGTGAGAAGTTTCTTAGTCCCAGCACGATATCGCGCGTGCGGCGCGCACCGTCCTCGCACGAGGAGATCAGCTTGGGCAGATCTTTTACGATGTAGTTCAAATCCGCTTTGTCTTTTTCCGCCGCGAGATTCTGCGGGGCGGTTTCGGCCACCTCCACCAGATGAATCAATTTCTGCGAATACTCGCGCAGATGGCTCATGTTGGAATAAATAAATCCGATCGGGTTATTGAGCTCATGGGCCACGCCCGCCACCAGCTGGCCGAGGCTGGCCATCTTCGCGGTGTGAACCAGCTTGGCCTGGGTGTCGCGGATCTCATTATTGGCTTTTTCCAGCTCCAGAATTTTTACTTTAAGCGCCTTTTGCGACTCGAATGTGCGGCGCGAGAGATCATTGAAGGCTTCCGACAATAATCCCAGCTCGGTTTCGTTGGTGGTCGGCACCTCAAGTAAAGTCTTGTCAAAATCCGTGCGCTCAATTGCGGTCAGCACATCGTAAATCGGCGTGAGCAACAGGCGTGAGGCGATAAAGCTCAATACGATCAGTAAAAACACAATGGCGCCGACTACTGTGAAAAACGCCACGTTCACATTTTTTAACACGGCCTTGGCCGCGCTCTTGGAAGCGCCGAGACCGAGTACAAACGCGGTGTCGCCCCATTTCAACTCGCGCAACATTAAACGGTAAGGATCATCGCGGATATTGAGTTCGAAGAATCCGTCTTCTTTGAGATGCGGCAAAAATACATCCGACCGGTACAGCGCCAGATCTTCATGCGTGGCCACCACAATGGGCTTATCAGGTTTAAAGAAAAAGATTTCGGCGCCCAAGCGATTGCGCATACTTTGCATCGCCCCCTCATCCAAAGTCAGCGCCTCCTCGATGTAGCCGACCACTTTACCGTTAGTCCCGAGGATTTTATTAAACACCGACAGTTCGAGGTTGGAGGTGTTCGGCTTAGAGGGATTTCCGGTTTTTTCGGTTTCTATATCCATCAACAGCAGTTGATCTTTGCCTTCAAAGGCTTTGACCATGGATTCGTTGAGCTCCACGTTGCCACCCTCATAAGCCTCCCGGCGTGTGATGGTGCCCTTTTCATCCTTGTACAGCGCGATCTCCAGCCGCGCATCCCGATTGAAAATCCATACCCTTTGCGCGACCGCAGTTTTAAACCAGCGCCTGGCCGGCTCGCGGGCCTGTTCGATATTGTTGGCCGCGAGAAAAAACGCCATGGCCTTGTCATTGGTCAATTGGCTGAGCTGGTCGATCAGCTTAGCCTGGGTGTCGTCAAAGATGACGCTGATTTGGCGGGCGTTGCCGAGCAGGCGCGTGGACAACTCCTGATCGATGGCCTGTTCGTACTTCACCAGCGAATAACCGGTGATAAACGCGAGCGGCACGATTGAGAATATCAACAGCCATAGAATTAAAATTGTACGCAGGGATTTACGGGGTCTCTGACGGGCTTTCATCGTGGGTCATGCCATCCTTAACCGTCATAATAATGCGGATTTGCCCTTCTGGCATCACTCGAGGGTGGCGGTCCTTGGTAAATTGGACTGGACTAAAGGTCCCGAGAAAGATTTCGAACTCGGGTAAGTTGGACTCAGGTAGGGTGAAGTGAAAGTAGGACTCGGCCGGCTTGCGCAGCCAACCCAATTCCGCCTTACCCGCGACCTTTCCCCCCAAAGCCACAATCTTATCGCGGACGGCGGGCCAGGAATTTTGAAAGTCCTGAACTTGAATTTGGGACCTGTATAAAAATCCGCGGCCCATGGCCTCTTCGCTGTCGCTCGGAGCGGGGGCTTTTTCCTCGGGATCCACCGCGGCTTTGGATTCACTTGGTTTGCCGGCTTCCGCCGTTTTAGAAACGAAAAAATATGAGGGACTGAAGGTTTTGGCCATGGGGAGCCAGTCCTTCACAATGGTTTCCACCAGGTCCGGCATGTATGTGGGAGGCGGTGGCGGCGGCACGAACGCGGCTTCTTCGTCACCCTCGATGATGGGGGCTGGCCTCGCCGCCACGGCGGTTGGAGCCGCGACCGGTGCACCGGACGCAGGAATCATATCCGGCTCTTGCTTAAGCTGTTCAGCCAGCATCACATCTTCGCGCGCTCTTTGGACCCACGGCTTGGTGATGACAATGCCCAAGCCCACGGCCAGCACCAAAAATACATAGGGCAGCATCTTCCATCCGCGCTGCGAGGAGGTGATGGTCCACGCGCGCACGCTTTTTTTCCAATGAGGTTCAAAATTTTCCAGCGCCTCAAATAGTTTCGGCGAGATTTTCAACTGTGCCGCCGCTTGCGCGAAGCGCAGGCCTTTATTGAGATTGTCGAGTTCACGTTGCGAATCGCGGCAAGTCGCCAAATAATCCGTCACTTCTTTTTCGCGGCTGGCTTCCAAATTGTGGGTGA
>JANMVK010000787.1:0-3577 GCA_031392725.1 Pseudobdellovibrionaceae bacterium | reverse complement strand
CCGTGATTGTCACGGGCCGCGACCAAGCTAAACTGGACCGCGCAAAAAAACAATTCCCCAACCTCCACACGGTTCAGAGCGATGTCTCCGATTCTAAATCCATCGTCACGCTGTTTACCAAAGTCACCGGCGAGTTTCCGGAGCTGAATATCTTAATCAACAACGCCGGGATCATGCGCAACATTAATTTTCATGACACCGGCGGATTGCTGGATAAAGTGACGGAAGAGATCGACATCAATTTGCACGGCCCCATTCAGATGGTGAAACAATTTTTGCCGCATCTGAAAAAGAAATCCGCGGCGGCCATCGTCAATGTCACTTCCGGATTGGCGTTTGTACCGCTCCCCACCTCGCCGGTCTACTGCGCGACCAAGGCCGCGCTTCATTCCTTTACGCTTTCCCTTCGCGTGCAGCTGAAAAGAACCAATGTTAAAGTTTTTGAGCTGGCGCCTCCCGCGACCAAAACGGAACTGTTGGATATCGCCGATCCCGAGGATCTCAAAAGCGTTTCGGTTATGAAAGTGGAAGACATGGTCAGCGCCGGCATCAAAGGCATGAGAAAAAATCAATTTGAAATCCGGCCCGGCCAATCCAATCAATTAAAATTAATGAGCCGAATCGCGCCGCAGTTTATTTTGGGCCAGCTCAGCAAACCCGTGGACCGTATGCTGGCGAAGTCGGGTCACTAACTCCTGATGAGACTACCCAAATAATGACGCGAACCGCTTCGTGGGGTGAGCCTCGCGCGTTGCGCAGCTCCTCCCCACCAGAAGCGAGTTGCATCATTAACGGCAAGCTATCAAGCTAGTAGTCGTGAAACTGATATTCGCACTGGGATTTTATTGTTTTTGCCGAATCGCCACGGCTGCGCCGGAGGATCTCACCATTCTCCGCGAACAGGCCCGCGAAGTGGTCAAGGTTATCACCTGTGGCGGCTGCCACACGCCGGGTCTATCCTCGGCCAAACCCGGCGCCTTGAAAATTTATAACCTTCACGCCCCTTATTGGACCGCCACAATGTCCGATCGGCAATTGACCGATTTCAAACGGCGGATTGTCGCCCAGGACTCGTCGCGGGCGACTCCACGACAAATTCAAATCCTCAGTAATTTTATTGATAAGGAAATTAGCAACCGCGCGCAGGATCCGACTGAACGGTTCCGTCAACTTCAGGAGACGAAGTACCCTGACTTTTATAAAGTGTTTTCCTCAGGCGTCACGCTCGAATAAAAATCACTGCCAAATCAAGATTCTCACCACAACCGCGTGAGCTGCTTAATCCCCGATTCTTGCGCGGCCGAGGTATTTAAAATCTCATCCTGAAGAAAGTAAATCAAAGTGCTGGGCGAATAGCTAAAATTGCAGCCGCCCTGGGAAGAACCATTGAGCTGGTTCTGCACGGTAAATGTATTGGTGTCGACTTTCACGCTGCCGCTGCCGCTGGAGCGGAAGGTGCCTTTGTCACTGCTGCACACCATTTCCATTCCTACTTGCCCGGTGCGATTGAAGAACAAGCGGAACGAGACGCCGCTGCCCGTCTTGGTCTCCGTGCCCTGCCAGGCCCCAAACAGAGTGCCCTTCTCGGCGGGATAGTCTTTAGCTGAAAAATTGGAAGGCTTTTGCTCCGGAACGCGGTCGAAAACTTCACCGCAAGCGGCGAAACCGAGAACTAAACATAATAAAAATGAATGACGGCTCATGATTTCCCCCAAGGAAGGTCCTTGAGGAAAATGTTAGACCCTATTGAGCGGCTTGGGCAACTTTTTTTGCTTCGAGCAGGGCCAGACAGCTGGACGGTAACAAATCCCGCTTCACAAAGGCCTGCCAATCGCGAGTGCCGGCGGCATCCATTTTGAAATTAAACTGGCGTTTAAATTTATTCATTGAGAACTGGTACGGCGTAAAAACGTCGCGCATGGGGAGCACAAACACATCTTCAGTTCCATCCAAAAACACCTGGCCGGTGCGCGGACTGCGAACCTGCTTGGGGCCGGTCTCGGTGGCGAAGTAATTGGCGCGGTAGGCGCGAACTCTTATGGTTTGTTCTCCGCGGTTCTCGTTGATCGCCTTTTTTAAATCGAACAGAGAGTTAACCTTGTACTCTTTATCGCCAAACACCACGGCGGTGATCACGCTGCCCGGGGGCGGGTAACTTTGGCTGCCAAGAAAATTGGTGTCCGGAGTGTCGAGTATCCCCGACACCACCACCGACGAAGTTAAATCCGGGCGGGTCGTGCGGGTCGTGGAATCCGCGACCTGCTGGACAAACATTCCGGAAATATAAACGAAATTCACGCTCCGGCGCATTTCATCATAGGCGAAATTGCGCACTAGGGACTTAACCTCCACCACTTCACCCTTGCGGATCACTCTGAACACCGCTTCCTTGGGAGAGAGCAAAGACATCCGGATCAGATCATAACTGAATTCGCCGATGACCTCGCCGTTCATGGTCAGCAAGATGTCGTCTCGTTGCAAAGTGGTACTGGAATCGAAATCGGTCACCAGCAAAATCCCATTATAAACGTCCCAGTAACCGGGCGCCAATTCGCCGATCAGCTGATGCACCTTCATCGACTTGGCCACTTCTTCAGTCATACCCTTGAGGCTGATGCCGATGGAGCGCGGCTGCGCGACGGTGTAAGGCGACTTGGCTTCGACTTGTTTTTTCCAGGTCATGAATTCTTCAACCACCACTCCGATGGGAATGGAGAAATTCACGCCGTCGGCTTCCCGGTATTTCATGGTGTTAATACCGATGACTTCGCTGGTGACGTCTGACAGCAGCGGACCGCCGGAGTTGCCGGGATTGATCGGAGTTTGCGTTTGAATAAACGGTCCCTGAGCGGGGTCAAATTTCAAGCCGGTGACTTGTCCGTAAGTGGTGATATTCGAGCCGTCAAACGGATTGCCGATGGCGACCACGGGATGGCCGCGAAGATAGCGTTCGTTTTTGACGAAATCAAACAGCCTGCTCTGTGCGGAATCCGGAAGTTGCAACACCCGGATCTGGGCCCGCTTGAGCAGCGCCGCATCGACTTCGATCACGGCGAAATCATGCAAACGGCTGACGAAAAGCAATTCGCCTTTAACAATCTCCGGTTTGCGTTGGGCGGTATTGAACTCAACCGTCAACTTGGTGGCGCTGAGATCATTGGTTTCGACCACATGTCTGTTGGTGAAGATCAGAATTTTGCCGTTGTCATTGCGCACGATAAATCCGGAGCCATGCCCGCCGGAGGTGTTCCCGGTGAAGATGTTGGCTTCGCTGCTGTTGATTTTTACCACGCCTTCAATCATCTGTTCGGGAGTGAGTCTTTGTCCCAGCGTCTCGTCCGTGGCGTCACGGGCCATGGCGGGTCCGCTGTTAACTAGCGCAAACACAATCCCCAGAACTGCGATAACCCGTTGCATTGATTCCCCTTTAAAAGACTGTTGAGTACGTGCAAACTAGCACTGAACCCAAAAGGGAACCAGAGTAGAGAATTCAGAGAATTGAGTTAGAAAGCAGCAGTGAGGCCACTGAAAAATAGATGATCAAACCGGTCACATCGACCAGTGTGGCGACCAAAGG
>JANMVK010000304.1:0-1027 GCA_031392725.1 Pseudobdellovibrionaceae bacterium | reverse complement strand
GGCAAGGTCATTGATCTCGGCCCGACCGTGGTGCTGGATTCGGAGCGCTGTATTTTATGCGCCCGTTGCACGCGTTTTACCGATGAAGTTTCAAAAACCCATGAGCTGGGAATTTTCAACCGCGGCGATCACTCTGAAATCGGCGTGGTCGAAGGCAAACCGTTAAAAAACAATTACACGCTGAACACCGTAGACATTTGCCCGGTGGGGGCGCTGACCTCCAAGGATTTTAGATTCCGCCAGCGCGTGTGGTATCTCAAAGAGGCGAACTCGATTTGCCCCGGCTGTTCCACCGGCTGCAATGTGAAAGTGCATTTCAATGAAGAAGGCCTGTGGCGCGTAAAGCCCCGGGTGAATATGGAAGTCAACGGCCACTGGATGTGTGACACCGGCCGCGACACTTACAAATATGTAAATGTGAAATCGCGTTTGCTGGCGGGCAAAGTCGGCCGCCGCGATTCGTGGATGGAAATGTCACCCAACGACACCGCCCGCACCGCGGGTCTGCGTTTGCGCGACATCGTCGCCACTCACGGACCTGATGCCGTGGCGCTGGTGCTGACCGGTCAATACACCAATGAAGAGTACAAAGATCTTCTGGTGTATTTCGTCACTCAGTTGAAATTGAAAAACATTTTCCATTGGCAGAACAATCCCGAGAAGGTGGACGAGTTCGACGGGATTTTATTCCGCGGCGACCGCAATCCTAATACCAAAGGTCTGGAAGCCGCGCTGAAATTGGCCGGCACCAAGGGAAAATGGGAAGATCTGCAAGCGCACCTCAACGGAAAACGCATTAAAGCCCTAGTGGTGGCCGGTCCTGAGGATCAATCGGTGTTCCCCGATATGAAAGAGAAACACGAAATGTTCGCGCAAGCCGATAACTTGATTTGGCTGACCGCCTGTCCGTCTTCGATTTTAGATCAAGGCGGTTGCGACACTTGGCAGATTCCGGTGAAATCCCATGTTGAAAAAGCCGGGACCTTTACCAACTACCAGGGCAAGGAACAAAAGTTCCCGCTTGGGC
>JANMVK010000279.1:0-4532 GCA_031392725.1 Pseudobdellovibrionaceae bacterium | reverse complement strand
GCCGGTCAGAGTTCCGCGCGCGCCCTGGATGGCGACACATTGTTCGCCGGTGATCAGCCACACAAAGCTGCCCATGAGCATATCCACGCACGGCTCGCCCCCGATCAGAGCAAAACGCATAAGACCTTTCGAATTCAGGCGCACTTCCACTCCCGGCCTAAGGCGGAGATGGAGGCGCCCGTCGTCCCCGGCAAAAATATTATCACCCAAGTAAACCGGGCCCGCGGCCTTGCGCCATTCCTTGGCCGATTCCATTTTGACCCGCGTGTCGCCCTTAGTGTCGGCGATCTCCCCCATGGGGGAAGATGGACGCCGGCCGAAGTTCCACACCCCGCCGATTTTTCCTAGCACGCGGTCGCTGGACAGAATAAACGCGCACGACATCATCAAGACTAGGGAGATATTAAGAACCCGCCACTCGACTTTATTGAAACCTTCAAACCATTTCATACGAGAATGGAATTTTGGCCTTCGGGAACCACCCGCGTGCTGACCACGGAACGCAGAATGGCCTGTTCGACACGTGAGACATTGCCCAGCGGTGTGGGAAATCTCAGGGTCATATGAAGGCGGCCATAGTCATCATACTGTAAACTCACTCGCGGCTCGACCCGCGGCAAATCCAAACCTTCACGCTGGGCCATGCGGCTCATGGCGTGGAGCGCGGGTTCCAAAAATGACTGGCATTCCCGATTGGCGGATTCCAGTAAAATTTTTTCCAGTGCCCGCCAATCCTCACCCGGATAAACCGTTAAGCGCAGTGTCTGCAGCACGTAATCCTGCTGCAACGATTGATTTTGCAAAGGATGGGACAAGAACACGCTATTGGGCAAAACCACTTGGCGGCCCGACAGCTGGTTCACTTCCCGTGCCGGCCCCACTTCGAGCAAGGTGGTGCTTAAAAAATTGTGGTCGATGACTTCACCGCGGCAGCCGTTAATCTCAATGCGGTCGCCCAGTTCAAACGGCTTCACGCTGGTGATGTAAAATCCGCCTAAAAAACATTGGATGATTTCTTTGGTTGCAATGGCCAACGCGGCGGCCACCGCGACCATGCTGAGTGCGAACGTTTTAAGTTCCGTGGCCCAAATACCAAAAAGGCCGGCAAACAAAATAATAAAGCTGATGTTTTTGACTTGAATGATCCAGCGGCGTTTGTCTTCCCCGCTGGGCGCGTTCCAGCGGCGGATAGTGAGAATCAGCATGCGCCGGAAAGCCAAAAACACGAACATCAGAACCAACGACGAAACCATCTGCTTCATCACGTTCCAGCCTTCCAGCAGCGCGATGAACTCGACGACTCCGTCTTGGACAAAATTCATAGTTTGGGACTCAGGGGCAGACGGACTTTAATCCAATCTTCGGGACTCAATTTGGCCTGCTTAGCGACGTCCACCAAACACGGAAACGGAGTGAGACCTTTTTCTTTGGCGATGCCTTCGAGATATGCGACGAGGGAATGTAAATGGGATACCGACGGACACCACGACACCAACTGTTCCACTTCGCCATCACTCATATTGGAAGAGAAACGTTGAAAGTCCACACTCCAAACCGCTTGGCGCCACTGTTCGCCGGCCTGGTTGAGCCTCTGGGCTTTTTGTTCGGCAAGGGAGTCCAAATCAAGCATATGTTTAAGCCTAGGTTAATGGACGGTTGTAGTCATCTTTATATCGTATGATGTCGTCTTCACCGAAATAACTGCCGGTCTGCACTTCCACAAATATCAGCGGCTCGGTGCCTATATTTTTGATCCGGTGCTTGGAACCAGCGGGAATATGTATGAATTCGCCGGGCTTTAGGTCGATGGCCTTTTCATTTAAAATCACCGTCGCCAGACCCGCGATCATGACCCAGTGTTCATTCCTCTGGGTGTGGCTTTGATACGACAGTTGAGCACCGGGGTCGATAATGATTTTTTTGGCCTTAAACGCGGGATCATCGGCTAAAATTTCGAAGCGCCCCCATGGGCGGGTTTCAAACGGGTGCTCGGTGGCTTCCGTCAATCCCGCCGCGCGCATATCATCAACCAGGTCCTTCACTTTCTGCGAGGAGCCCTTGCGCACCACCAGTAAAGCATCGGGCGTATCCACCACCACCAAATCGGTGACGTCGATCAGGCCAATGACCTTGTTGTGCACGGAAAACACATAATTATTCTGCGAATCGGTATTGAATACTTCGGCGCGCGATTGAGTGCGCACCGTCGCGGATTCTTCGGCGATGCGGGACATTTCATCCCACGACCCGACATCGCTCCAGCCCATATCGCACGGGACGCAAGCTTGCGCGGTCAATTTTTCCATCACCGCATAATCGAGGCTGATGCCGTCAACCATGGCGTAATTGTATTCAAGATTGCTCATGTCAGGTTTAATCGCTGAAATTTTGGCCCACATTTGCGGCTGATGTTTTTGCAAGTGTCCGATCATGTCCTGCACGCGGAATAAAAACATGCCCGCGTTCCAAAAATGCTGGCCGGAATCCACATAGGTCTGCGCTACTTTTAAAGTGGGCTTTTCGCGGAAGCCTTTGACCTTGAGCGCCTTTAAATTCTTCTGCTGGGCGAGTGGCTCACCGGTCACTTCGATGTAGCCATAGCCGGTGGCGGGCCCATGCGGCTGCACCCCGAGCGTCACCACATAACCTTGCGCCGCCACTTCCGCCGCCAGTTTCACCGCATTTTGAAAGGCGGCCTCATCGGCGACCAAATGATCGGATGGAAAAACACCGACAATCTCATTGGCTTTTCCCCGCTGAGCCAGCACATGACACAATAGCGCAATGGCGGGTCCAGTATTTTTCCCCATAGGCTCTAAAATAACGTTCTCCCCATTCAAACCTTCGCGCTTGGTGGCCCGTTGAGTCAGAGCCTCCATGGATTTTGTCGTGAGAATATGAATGTCGCCCAGCGCCTTTAGGCGGTTAATGGTGTTGCCTAGAAAAGACCCATCAAAAAAATCGCAAAATTGTTTTGGGTAAGACGCTCGTGATACGGGCCAAAGTCGAGTTCCACTGCCGCCTGATAAGATCACCGGTATCATTCTTAAGCTTACTCCCAGGTTGACGACCCGGCTGCGCCTCGTGCACAACCTTATAAATGAAGAATATCCCATTCATTGACCTAAAAGCGCAATACCAGGCGCTCCGTGACCCGATTCAAAATCGCATTCAAAAAGTCCTGGACCATGGCCAATTCATAATGGGCCCTGAAGTTGAGGAGCTGGAAAAGAAGCTGGCGGAATTCACCGGCTGTAAGCACGCCATTGCGGTCTCCAGCGGCACCGATGCGGCCGTTTTGGCCTTGATGGCCTGGGGTGTAGGCCCTGGGGATGAAGTGATTGTCCCGGCGTTTTCCTTTATCGCCACCGCGGAAGTGGTTTTGCTGGTGGGTGCGACCCCGGTTTATGTCGACATTGATCCTCTGACTTACAATTTGGACGTGAAGGCTTTGGAAAAGGCCGTCACTAAAAAAACCAAGGTCATTCAACCGGTCGGCCTCTACGGCCAGCCGCCCGAAATGGATGAAATCAACGCCTTTGCTAAAAAACACAATATCCATGTACTGGAAGACGCCGCCCAAAGTTTCGGCGCCATTTACAAAGGCAAGCGCAGTTGCAATTTGAGTGAAGTGGGCGCCACTTCATTTTTTCCGGCCAAGCCGCTAGGTTGTTACGGTGATGGCGGCGCGGTTTTCACCAATGACGACGCCGTCGGTGAAGCCATGAAGGAAATCCGGGTTCATGGCCAAAAATCCCGCTACTACCACACCCGCATCGGCATCAACGGCCGGCTCGACACTCTCCAATGCGCCATTCTGATTCCGAAACTGGAAAGATTTCCTTGGGAACTCGAACAGCGCACGGCGCGCGCGCTCCGCTACAACCGCGCGTTTAAAGAATTGGAATCGAAAGGCATTGTGATTCCGCAATTGGCGGCCAACCGCACCAGCGCTTGGGCGCAATACACGTTGCAGGTTCCCAAGCGCGAAGAGTTCCAAAAGAAACTGCAGGAAAAGGGCGTGCCCACTGCGGTCCACTACCCGCGCACCATGGCCGACCAGCCGGCCTACACTAAAAACGGCCGCATCCTGGATATTTCGGTGAGCCGCAAGATGGCCGACTGTGTGGTCAGCCTGCCCCTTTATCCCGATATGAACGATTCCATTCAAGACTATGTGATTGAGCAGGTGTTAAAAGCATGACGTTTCTTCTAAAACAAATTTTTGGATTTTTTAAGATGCTCAATTCGGAAACCGGGGGCAACCAACTAGCCGCCGGAGTCGCCGCCGGATTTATTCTGGGAATGACCCCCGCGTTGAGCTTGCAGAGCTTCCTGGTGTTCTTGTGCATTTTCTTTTTCCGCATTCAGGCAGGAGCCGCGTTTTTGGCCGCGTTCTTTTTTGCTTTCGCCGGCTGGCTGCTCGATCCGGTGTTTCACGCCATCGGCACCGACGTTTTGACCACGCCCGCGCTACAAGGGTTGTTCACCATAATGTACAATGTGCCGCTGCTGCCTCTCACGCGTTTTAA
>JANMVK010000243.1:0-2282 GCA_031392725.1 Pseudobdellovibrionaceae bacterium | reverse complement strand
GTGGAACAGCCGCCTCAAACAGGCGTTGCAGAGCCCGGAGATCAAGGTCGAATTCTCCCAGCGCACGCGTTCAGTGACCGTGCAGGGTAAGACCGTTGACTTAAGTAAGAAAAAAATCGGCCAGCAGTTGCTGGCGATTTTGATAAAAAAACCCGAGCTGACCGTGGATCAGGCAATTGAGCACCTGTGGCAGTCGTCCTTCAGTCCGGAGCACTATCACCGGCTGCGCATGGGCATTCACCGTTTAAACACGCTCATCAACGAGTGCAGCGGCCAGTGCAAGATTATCGAGGTGGATTCCCAACACGTCCGCCTGCGGCCGGAGGTCAAACTCCGGACCTCCGACGAAATCCCTGATAGCGCGTTCGCCATCAATTAAGATCTTACAATTTACTAGATTTTAGTCTTGGTTTCCGTGAGGAGGATTAGAAAAAAAAGGCGATGTGAAGCATCCGTGCTTCAACTAGCTGTCCTGCCTTCCATCGCCCCCCCACAACTTAGATCGTGTATAGGAATGAGACGAAAAACAAGAAAAAATTTCATAGTCTGTCATTCGACTGCTAGGACCTAGACCAAAGGCTTAGCGCTGGGGCAGCTGCAATTTTTCAAAAAGTCTTCGCGACAAATCGGCAAGCTCAGAACGCACACCTTCAGTCAGCTCGACATGAGCCACCAGAGAGCGATCCCTGTCGCTCACGTCATCGGCCGTGTACAAATTGGTGGCGATGGAGAGGCCATTGTTGCGTTCATTTAAGAATGGCGAATCGATTTGTGTCGCATCGCCCAAGATGATCATTTTTGTGCCTTCACCGGCACGGGTGAGGAAAGTTTTGATCTCGTGAACGCTGGTGTTTTGGGCTTCGTCGAGAATCAAAAATGCATCGGCTATGCTACGGCCCCGCAAGTGCGGAAAGGCCACTAGGTTTACTTTATCTTTACTGATCGCAGGAGTGCCGTTGCCTTGGGCAGCGTGGGCCGGGGGTTGTTCACCACGAGCGAGGGCTTCCCGCTCCAGCCGCCTACGTTCCTTTTTCGCGTTTCGTTTAGCAGTGCCGGTCAATTTGGATGATGCAACCTGGGCGATCCGCTCTCCCCGCTCATAACCGAACCTGCGATCGGCTTTCTCTAAGTCCTTTTTGGCCTTGGCACTCTTTGATAAAGCGGTGAAGGCGTCGTCGATATTGGGCATCCAGTGGCCGAGCTTCTCATCCATTTTGCCGGGCATCGCGCCCAACTCCGTGCGCCCGATTTGCACCAAGGTGCGCGTGACCATCAATTGATCGTAGTTGCCGGGATCACTGAGCTGCAGAAGTCCCGCGACCACGGCAAGAAAGGTTTTACCGGTGCCGGCCGGGCTTTGCGAGATCACCATATGAATCGACGGATCCATTAACACGTCGAGAAGCATTGCCTGCTCTAGGTTTTTGGGCTGAATCGGAAGATGGGAGAAGTCCGCAAGCTTTTTTAAGCCACTGGCCTCGGGGTTTTCCCGGTCGTAGTGATAGCGCGCGAGAGTCTCAAGCGAGCCTTCGGTGGCATCCGACATGAGCATAACAAATTGATTGGGCTTAACTTTTAAGCCATCGGGTTTTTTGAAAAATCCTGTGGCTTTGAATTGCACCAGCACCGTGGGGTCCACTTTGTAAACAACATGGTTGGCCGGCAAGGCCTCTTCCGACCGCACCGGCGAGGCAATTTGGTAATCGAGCCCGGTGGTGGGGATTTCTTCTCCATTGGCTTTAATGGTCAGAGCGCCGTCGTCGGTGACTAAATAGGTCGTCACTCCCTGGGGCGAATCGTACGTATAATTGATGGCCGCGGCCAGAATCTGGTTGTCCATTTCCGCCGGATTGTAGGAGGTGCCTTCGAGCAGATCCGTGTAGTCTTTGGAATCCACTTTCAGAATGGACCCGTTGCCGAGATCCACGCCTTTTTTGGTTTGGCCCCCGCGTGCGATAAATTCTTTAAGCGTACGGATAAACTGCCGGGCGGCGCGCCCTAGCTTTTCATCAGATTTGTGTTTTTCAACTTCATTCATCACAGCGCCGGGGATAATGACCGTGGCGCCGGGAAACCGGTAGATGCTGTTGGGATCGTTAAAAATAACATTGGTGTCGAGAACCACAATTTTATTGGCCCATGCACCCGCGGGCTTTTTGGCCATAAGCCCGTCTTCGCAAGGTTCAAGCAAAAGTGCAGCGGCAGCTGTCGCATCGTGTGCCGAGGACCACGGGGTTACGGTAAAAAGACAAACCACAACCCAAAGATGACTTCCCCGAATC
>JANMVK010000240.1:0-1440 GCA_031392725.1 Pseudobdellovibrionaceae bacterium | reverse complement strand
CAAAATCCAGCACCGGATCAATCACCAAAGCGTCCAGTGTGAGCTGATCCCACACCACATAAGTCAGCGTGGCGGTGAGGTCGTCATAAAATGTGTGGAGATCTAATTTGTTCATTTTAAAATTTGGCGGAAATTGCCGATTTCATCGATCAGATCCAGCACGCGGTCCTTGGCTTCATCGATGTGTTCACTCATGGTTTTAATCTGCTTCACCCGCACATTGTCTTTGCGCAGTTTTTTTAGAGCCGTGCGCGCGCCTTCAATGGAAAAACGGTCGCGGTACAGTAATTTTTTGATCAGTAAAAGATTCTCCACGTCCCGGCGTTCATACATGCGCTGGTTGTGTTTGCTTTTTTTCGGCTTAAGAATTTCAAATTCAGTTTCCCAGTAGCGCAGCACATAGGCTTTCACACCCAGGATATCGGCCACTTCGCCGATTTTAAACGCCAATTTGTCGGGAATGCGCGAAAGTTCCGCCTCAAGCTCACTGTCCACTTCGACCTGAACACCACCCGTAGCAGTGCTGGAGGGCGCGTAGCGTTTTTCAACCTCGCTATTTAACTCAACTTCTTCGACCAATTTTAATCCTCGTCATCTTCCGTAACTAAACTTGGATCTTCACCATTCAGCAGAGCTTTAAGCACTTGGCTGGGGCGGAATGTCAGCACCCGTCTAGCTGAAATCGTAATCTGATCTCCCGTTTGCGGATTGCGGCCGATGCGCTCTTTTTTTCCGCGCACGATGAAGTTTCCGAATCCGGAAATTTTCACCTTATCGCCCCGGCACAAAACATCTTTCAACTGGTCGAACACCATCTCCACCAGCTCCGACGCTTCCTTCTTGGAAAAGCCGATCTTCTGGTACACCTTTTCAATGATGTCCGCCTTCGTCATGGTCGAGCGGCTTGAATTCTGACCCGGCATTGAACCTTCCCCTTGAATGCGCTTCCAATGAAAGGCTAACAAGTCGTTGAAAACTTTCAAGATTTTTTATTAAGCGCGGATGACTCAGCGCGCCTTTATGGACATTTTTTTATCAACGGCGGCCATTATCTGCGCCTGGAGAGCGCTGAGGCGCTCGTCAGTGAGCGTACCCTCCTGATCCTGGAAAATCATGCGGTACGCCACGGAGTGGTGGTCAGCGGGTAAATTGCCGCCTTCGAACACATCAAACACGTCGATTGATTGCAATAAAGTGCCCGCCGCCTTTTTGATTTCGGTGGCCACATCTTGCGCACGGATGGATTTAGGCAGCACCAAAGCCAGGTCCCGCTCCACCGCCGGGAACTTACTAACAGGTTTAAACTTCACTGTGCGCGGCTGACCGCGGGTTAAGGCGCGGATGTCGATTTCACCCACCACCACCGGCACGCGAATTTTATTATCAACCGCCCACTGCGGATGAATGCTGGCGAGGTAGCCGACATTGCGGCCTTCCACA
>JANMVK010000236.1:0-3020 GCA_031392725.1 Pseudobdellovibrionaceae bacterium | reverse complement strand
CAGATCATTTCGCGGGCGTATTCCTCAACGTACGTGTACTGGCCTTCAACCATCTTAAATAAACTATTATAGTTCTCGAGCTGTTCCTTCTCATGTTGAAGTCCCTCAGTCAGAATGTCGTTGATCGCGTGTTTGTGAGTTTCAAGCAAGGCGCTGATGCGCAATGAGGGGTGGCCGCCCAATGTGGTGACCAATTCGCCGGCCCGGTTGGCGTGCTCCAGGGATTCGTCGGCCTGATCGCGCAGCCATTTGACGATCGGAATCCGGTTATTGCCAAACACCATCAAGGAATAATGCGTGTAACGAACCACACCGGCCAACTCATTTTCAAGGATCAAATTCATCGCATCGATAATTTTTTTATTGTCCATTTTTACTCCTCAGCTTTCATATAAAGTAGGTAAGAATCGGGTGCCTGTCACCTGTAATTACAATTGTTCAATTTTGAGACGCTAAGCCGGCGCCAATTATATTGCAGTGGTTCTCCAGCGGCGCTCTAATTGCTCCTAATCAGGTTGCTGTATAGCATCGGGAGAGCTCCCGCTCTACAGGTAAACCTTCAGGAGGCGCAGATGCCGCTCGTTAAATATTTACTAATGATCAGTTCTTTTGGATTCAATGCGGCCGCGCAAACCTCAAGCTTTGCGTTCGATGATAAGCCAATGGTGGTGACTCGGCCGGTGATCAAACCGGCTATAGTTGTCGGGACCGAACCGGGGGTGCCGCCAGTTTCCGGGACCCGGCCATCGGGACCCGGAGGCCAAATGCAGGACTGCGGAATTCCGCCGGGTCCGGTGGCTTATAATATTGGCAATCCCGCAGGAACCGGCATTGGCAGTCAATGCAGTCCGCGGTCGGTGGTGGTGGGTTTTCAAGGGAGTTTCTCGAGCCTTCCCAGAGGAACAGTCGGCATGGGTTATATCAATCCGCGGCTTGAGAACAAATCCATGGTGGACCGGTTTCCGGGAGACACACGTGTGATCGGTGACGAATGGAATGAGCCGGTTTACCGCGACTACGGGTCGAGCGCGGCCATCAACTACATCGCGTACCAAGCCAATCACTGGAAAAAACAAGGGGCAGCCCGCGGGCAGAAGTGCGTGGCGGTCGATATCGACAATTGTGATGTCATCGGCGCGCAAAATTACGGAAAAGTGCTTGATGTGATTGATGACCTCAACCGGAAAAATCCCGAAGTACAGATTCGGGTGTTGGTGAAAAATCCGCAAAACGAGGGTTGCGGCCAATTCCTCAAGCGCTCCGTCGCGGTGGGCGCCTTTATGGAGGAACTCTCATCAAGTGATTTTGAGCGGTTGAAGGTCCTTCGTGCCAATCCAAATCAGCTGCTGGTTTTCGCGCGCGGGAACAACCGGACGCCGAGAAGCCATATTAGTATGGATGCGATCGCGGAGGCCAGAGTTTCAAACACCACGGTCAGTTTTGACTCTGATGGCAGTTACAAGTCGATTAACAAATGCACATTCACTGGTGGACCCACCGTCACGGGCGCGGCCCAGGCCCCGACGGCGGTCCGCTAACAATTTTTTTCTTGTCACCGGCGCCCGATCACGCGACCTTTGAAGGGTGAACGCTCAACATTTGCCTGTTTTTATCCACGATTTGGCGGTCATTCTCGTTACGGCGGGCGTCACCTCCATTATATTCCGGTGGCTGAAGCAGCCCGTAATTCTGGGTTACCTTGTCGCGGGAATACTCACTGGTCCTAATTTTTCTTTTTTTCCCACGGTCACCGACACCACCAATATTAAATTATGGGGTGACATCGGCGTGCTGTTCGTGTTGTTCGCGCTGGGCCTGGAGTTCAGCTTCCGCCGCTTGCTCCGCATCGGGGGCACCGCCGCGGTCACCGCCATCGTTGAAACCTCGCTGATGTTCTGCCTCGGCATGCTGGCCGCATACGCTGTCGGCTGGCGCGAACTCGATGCGCTGTTCTGGGGTGGCATGCTGTGCATCTCGTCGACCTCGATCATTCTTAAAGTTTTCGAGGAGAACGGCCTTAAAACCCGCCACTTCGCTCAAGTGGTCATGGGAGTTTTAATCGTCGAGGATCTGGTGGCGATTTTACTCTTGGTGCTGCTGTCGACCATGGCCCTCACGCGTGAGGTTTCGGGCGGTGAGCTGTTGTGGTCGGCTGGCCGTCTGGTGTTCTTTTTAACACTGTGGTTTGCCATCGGTTTATTTTTGCTGCCGGCCATTATCCGGCGCATCCGCCGTTTGCTGACGGAAGAAACCACGTTAATTTTTTCAGTGGGCCTATGTTTATTGATGGTGTTGATCGCAACCACCGCCGGATTTTCGCCCGCGCTCGGCGCTTTCGTAATGGGATCGCTTTTGGCGGAAACGGCCGAGGGCCCGCGCATCGAAAAGTTGCTTCATCCACTGCGCAACTTTTTCGCGGCGGTGTTTTTTATTTCAGTGGGAATGTTGTTTGATCCCACCGTGTTCACTGAGACGTGGCATTTGGTTATTTTTATGGCGGCGGTGTTGATCGTGGGTAAAACCGTGGTGGTCACGTTAGGCTCTCTGCGAAGCCCTCGGGGATGATGTTGGTCACCTTCTGGCCCAGCAGCTCGTCGCGGTGGTATCCGAACTGCTTTTCCGCCTGAACGTTCAGGAGGACGATCGCGCCATCCTGGTCCACCACGACCATTGCATCCGGAGCGGCTTCCAGCAGGCCGCGGTACTTGGCCCCCGAGTCCATGATCATCGCGTCCGGCGCTGATTCGCTCGTTCGCCTCAAATGGTGGCCCCTTTCTGTGGCAGGTTTCGTGACACTAACTGCCCGCGCGAAGGGCTGTCTGTTCAATACAGAACACCCCTAAAAAGAGGTCACCGTTGCGGCCTCCGGGCGGCGGCGCGTGGCGGGTGGGGGGGTGTGCAATACGGAACAGCTTCGCGTCCGGATCCGATCCAGGATCGATCGGGCACGATGCTCAGACACGGAGTCACGGATGGCCAAGCGGCGAGCCGCGGCGGCGGACACGGGCACGGCGAACGTC
>JANMVK010000230.1:0-7415 GCA_031392725.1 Pseudobdellovibrionaceae bacterium | reverse complement strand
GCTGGATCTCTCTCTGAAATTCACCAAAGACGACGGCACTATCGTGCCCCTCGGCCATCTGTTTCATAAAAACCGGCCGGTGTTAATGGCCATGGTTTATTACAACTGCCCGAGCCTGTGCAGTTTTCATCTTAACGGCCTGACTGAAGTTTTAAAGGGCCTGAAGTGGTCTTCGGGAGCGGAGTTCGATGTGATCGCGGTCAGCATGGACCACACGGAAACCGCCGATTTAGCCAAGGCTAAAAAGGACAGTTATTTGAAATTGTACGCCCGGGGCGGCGTCGGCGATCAGGGCTGGCATTTTTTAACGGGCTCAAAAGAAAATGTGCAAGCGCTTGCGGATCAGTTGGGGTTTAAATTCAATTGGTTGCCGGAAAAGAAAGAATTCGCGCATGCGGCCGTGGCTTACGTGATTACACCTGACGGCAAAATTTCGCGTTACTTGCACGGAATCGCGCCCGAGCCGGCGACGGTGAAGCTGTCCTTGCTCGAGGCTTCCAACGGTCAAATCGGCAGCTATATTGAACAGGCGCTGATGTTTTGCTTTAAATTTGATCCGAAGAAAAATAAGTACACACTGTACGCGTGGAATTTGATGCAAGTCGGGGCCATTTTTATGGTCTTGTTGCTCGCGATTTTCCTGCTGCCGGTGTGGTGGCGAGAGCAAAGGAGATAAGCCTCATGTCGTCCGCATCCACGACCAGCGTATTCATGCCACCGGCGGTGACCGAGGTGGCAAAAAACGTCGACACGCTTTATGGCTTTTTGCTTATAGCCAGCTTGATCTCCTGTATTCTGGTGATCGGCGGTTTGATTTATTTTGCCATGAAATACCGTCGCCAAGGCGATAACGATAAAGTCCCGTATATTTCCCACAACACGGCTTTGGAATTTTTGTGGAGTTTTATTCCCTTCGTGATTTTCATGGTCGCGTTTGTGTGGGGTTGGGTGGTGTATTACCAGCTGAGAACTTTCCCCGTGGATTCCATGGAAGTCATGGTCAACGCGCAAAAGTGGAACTGGGTGTTCACTTATAAAAACGGCCGTAAGAGTCCGGCGCTGCTGACGGTGCCGGTCAATCAAAACGTAAAATTAATTATGACGTCGAAAGATGTCCTGCACAGTTTTTTTATTCCCGCGTTCCGCAATAAGCAGGATGTGGTGCCCGGCCGCTACACCGCCGTGTGGTTTAACGCCGAAAAACTTGGTTCTTACCAGGTGTTTTGCGCCGAGTACTGCGGCGACAATCACGCCGGCATGCTGGCCAAAATTGATGTAGTCACCCGCGCGGAATTTGACCAGTGGCTTTCGACCGAACCTTATAAGGGTCTGGCACCGGCGCAAATCGGACAAAAAATTTATTCCACCAGCTGCATCGCCTGCCACGGTCTAGCGCCGGGCGAGAAAAAAACCGGTCCGACATTTGCCGGGATTTTCGGAAAGACCGAAGAGCTGGAAGGCGGCGGAACTGTGACCGTGGATGAAAACTATATTCGAGAATCGATGATGCTTCCCAACGCGAAAATTGTGAAGGGCTTCCAGGGCGTGATGCCCACTCAGTCGGGTCAATTGGATGACGAAGAAGTCGCGGGCGTTATCGAATATTTGAAAACGTTGAAATAGAGGATGAGATTATGGCAAGCGCACCAGGCGTAAATTACTTGAATGAAAAATCGGGCATATGGTCGTGGCTGACCACGCTCGACCATAAACGCATCGGCATTCTGTATATGATCGCGGTGATGACATTTTTCTTTATCGGCGGCGTGTTTGCCATGCTGATCCGCTACGAACTGTTCCGTTCCGGATCTCAGATCATGGACGGGCCGATGTACAACCGCGCGATGACCTTTCACGGCGCCATTATGGTGTTTATGGTGATCATTCCCGGGATCCCGGCCTTTCTCGGCAACTTTATTATGCCGATGATGATCGGCGCAAAAGATGTGGCATTTCCGCGAGTGAATTTAATGAGCTGGTACTGTTTGTTAATCGGCGCCGCGGTGGCGTTTGTCTCGCTCATCTATCACGGCGCTGACACCGGATGGACGTTCTATACTCCTTATTCGATCTCCACCCAAAACGGCACGATCTGGATGGTGGTGGGCGCGTTTATTATCGGGTTCTCCTCGATTTTGACCGGGTTGAATTTTATCGTGACGATTCATAAGTTGCGCGCGCCGGGCATGAGCTTCTGGCGGATGCCCCTGTTTGTGTGGGCGCTGTACTCCACGGCTTTACTGCAGGTATTGGCCACTCCGGTTCTGGCGATCACGTTGTTACTTCTGACCATGGAACGTCTATTCGGCGTGGGAATTTTTGATCCTACTCTTGGCGGCGACCCCGTTTTGTTCCAGCACTTCTTTTGGTTTTACTCCCACCCGGCCGTGTACATCATGATTTTGCCGGCCATGGGCGTGGTCAGCGAATTGATCGCGACCTTTTCGCAAAAAACCATTTTCGGTTACAAGGCCATCGCGCTGTCCTCAGTGGGAATCGCGGCTGTGAGCTTTTTCGTGTGGGGCCATCATATGTTCGTCAGCGGCCAGTCGGAGATCGCGGGAATCGTATTCTCGTTTATCACCATGCTGGTGGGCGTGCCGACGGCGATCAAGACCTTCAATTGGACGGCGACTCTCTATAAAGGCTCGATCCGTTTTGATTCGCCTTTATTATTCGCTCTGGGATTTTTATTCCTGTTCACCATTGGCGGCGTGACCGGAATTATTCTCGCCACGGTGGGCGTGGACGTTCACTTTCACGACACTTATTTCGTGGTGGCGCATTTCCACTACGTGATGGTGGGTGGAACCTTGATGTCGATTATGGGCGGCATTTACTATTGGTGGCCGAAAATGTTCGGCAGAATGGTCGATGAACGGCCCGCGCGCATTAGCTTTGTGCTGATTTTTGTCGGCTTCAACGTCACGTTTTTTCCGCAATTTATTTTGGGCGCGATGGGCATGCCCCGCCGCTATTTCGATTATTTACCGGAGTATGAGTCGCTGAACAAAATTTCCTCCGTGGGAGCATGGACCATTGGCGCCGGGTTTCTGGTTGGATTGGCCGCCCTGATTCACGCTTGGAAGTACGGAAAAATTTCCGGCCCCAATCCGTGGAACTCCAAAACTCTCGAATGGCAAACGCCTTCTCCTCCACCGCATGAGAATTTCACCACTCAACCCGTAGTCACGGCAGGTCCATATGAGTACCGTTAGTCACACTGGCCATGCGCCCGGTGAGCATCATCACGCCCATCATTTTGACAGCACGGCGCATGAGTACGATGCCGCGAAATTCGGCATCTGGACGTTCTTAGCCACTGAGATTTTAATGTTCGGCGGATTGTTCGTTGGATACGTGATCTTCCATTCGAAATTTCCTGAAATGTTTCACGCGGGTTCGACCTTTTTGGATTGGAAGCTCGGCGCGCTGAACACCATCGTTCTGCTGGTGAGTTCGCTGACCATGGCCTTGAGCATTTACTACGCCAGGGACAATCAGAAGGGCAAAACCCTGTTCAACTTGTATGTGACTCTCGCCTGCGGCGGGATTTTTATGTGCGTGAAGTACATTGAGTACACTCATAAATTTCATATGGGGCTGTTGCCGGGACACCTGTTTAATCCGCACGGTGATCACGCCGAGGCTGCGATTGAAGCCGCGAAACACTTTTCCAATTTGGGAATGTATTTTTCATTTTACTTCACCATGACGGGCTTGCATGGCTCGCACGTGCTCGCCGGAATGGGCTTGATCACTTGGTGTATTATTCGCACCCACCGGGGCGAATTCAGCGATAAATATTGGACGCCGCTGGAGTGCGTGGGCTTGTTCTGGCATTTGGTCGACTTAATTTGGATTTATTTGTTTCCGCTGCTCTATTTGATTGGTTAAGGAGAAAACCATGTCTTCAGGATCCGAACATCATGTAATTCCACTGAAGGTTTACTTCAACGTGCTCGGCGCGCTGTTAGTGCTGACTGTGATTACGGTTGCCGCTGCGCGGGTCGATTTCGGCCAGATGAATACCATCATCGCCCTGGGCATCGCTTCGATTAAGGCGTTCCTGGTGCTGTCTTATTTTATGCACTTAAAATACGACGACAAAACCTTCTGGGTGATTTTCGGAACCGCAATATTTGGACTCCTCGTCTTGTACTTCTTCAGTGAGCTCGACATCATGACGAGGGTTTTAGAAATCAACGTGCTTTGATGAAGACTTGGATAAGAGCCTATTCACAACTGACCAAAACCGGAATCATCGTATTCTCGGTTGTCAGCGCCTTGGCGGGTTACGCCGTCAGTTTTCAGCCCGGCCAGGAATTTGATCCCACTACAATTATTTTGATGTGCGTGGGCCTGTATTTTGTGGCCGCGGGCTGTTTCGCCATCAATCAAGCACAGGAATGGCGGCGTGACGCTCTAATGGATCGCACCAAGAGCCGTCCGATCCCGGCGGGATTGATGGCGCCCTGGCAGGGTTGGCTTGCCGGAATTTTAATGGCCGTCATTGGCCTACTGGCAACGTGGCTGGTGGGTGAAGTCCCGGCGCTGTTGGCGTTGGCCACCTTGGTTCTCTACAACGGCGTTTACACTCTCGGCTGGAAAAAATATTGGGCCTTTGGCGCGGTTCCTGGCGCCATCCCCGGCGCGATGCCAGTGGTGATCGGTTTTTCCGTGAACAACACGAATATTTTGGCGCCTGAGTGCGTTTATTTATTTTTGGTTATGTTTCTATGGCAAATGCCACACTTCTGGTCGCTCGCCATCCGTTTCCGCGATGATTACGAGCGCGGCGGATTTCCGGTGTTGCCGGTCAGCCTGGGCGTTAACCGCGCGCTTTATCATGTCGGTCTGTATGTGTTCACCTACGTAGGTGTTGCGCTGATGGCACCCATGTTTTTGCAGGTGCATGTGCTGTATTTGTTGTTGGTGCTACCCATGTCGTTCAAAGTTTTATGGGAATTTAAAAAATATTTCAGCGCGGGCGCCGGCCGGGCGTGGCTGCCGTTCTTTTTGTGGACCAACTTATCTCTGCTAATTTATCTCGCCGTTCCCGTAATGGACAAATGGCTGAGCAATTGGATGAGTTATGTCTAGGGCCGCGACCTTTAATGAAATTCCCTCCACGGTCCGCAAGGGCGCATATGATCTGCCGTTGTGGTTTGCCTCCGCCTTTGGCTGGCTCGTGGTTTCGGTTTTTGCTCTGATCGCGCTCGGCGGGTCGGTGCGGATCATGAACGCGGGCCTGGCGTGTCCCGATTGGCCGCTGTGTTTTGGCGATGTGATTCCGGATTACCATCCGCAAGTTTATTTTGAATTCATTCATCGCGTGGTTGCGGGCTTGGTCGCTCTCGCCACTGTGTCGCTGCAGTTTATGTTGGTGCGCTCGAACGCACCGAAAACATTGAAGTGGCTGGCTTGGGGATCGGTGCTGTTGTTGGCAACGCAAATTATTTTTGGCGGGTTAACCGTGCTGTTGCAATTGCACTCGAAGGTCGTGGCCGCTCACTTAGGAATGGGCACCGCATTTTTTGGGCTGCTCATGTGGATGTACCTTTCGCTAAAAAATCCTGAGAGCCGCCGGCTCGATTCGGCCGTGATTCCCAAGTGGCTCACGCGCTGGTCAATATTTCTGGGCGGCGCGGTCTACGGACAAATTATTCTAGGCGGCCTGGTCGCATCCCATTTCGCGTCTTTGGTGTGCACCGACTTTCCGAAGTGTCAGGGCGAGTGGTTCCCCACCTTTAGCGGAATCATTGGCCTCCATCTCATTCACCGGTTGGGCGCTTACACGACATTCACGTTGGTAGTGGCCAACTTGATTTTACTCAGGAAAAAAATCGGATCGTCCATGCTGAAGAGAATCTCCACCGGAACCTTCGCCATGGTCTGCGCGCAAATCGCAATTGGAATTGCCAATGTGTTGTTCTTCACGCCGCCATTGATCGCGGTCGCTCATTTAGCAATGGCCACCGCGCTTTTGTCAATGGTGGTTCGCCAGGTTCATTTCGTCACCAGATAAATTATTACTATTTGTAACAGCCGTTATCCCAATGCCAAAAGATTGTGCTTTCCCACAGCAAGCCGCCCGCCAAATCCCGCGCCTGAAGGGTTAGGGCGCCGTTGCGGGGTTCACCCAGTTTTCCGGGATCATTGCCCACGACACATGAGGTTTCAGTTCCAATTAGGCCGCCCTTCGACAGAACATCGGCGGTGAACCCGATTTTAAGTGAGGATAACTTCACATCGGTCGCGCCGTTTAAGGTGTAGACCGTGGCATCGGCCTTCCTTTGAAAATCGAAAACGCCCAGGTTTTGTCCGTTGATGCTGATCACACCGCCTTGAGAGAGTTGGGCGTTCTGGACCGAAAGCGTGAAGCGCGCACCGGGGGCGACATTCTCCTGAATATTGTGAAACTTCGGATCGAGCAAATTGAAATAATCAGCATAGGTCACGCCAAACTTGTCATCATACTCGTGGACATGATGATCGGTTTTGCCTTGGCTGGGAGGGTACAACAGGCTGGAGGTATCCAAATCGAAGTGGCCGCCGATGATGCCTTGGGCGATATCGCCAAAGGCGTCGCCGTCCGAGGAATTTCCCGTTGGCGAATTGGAGCCACGGCCTGAGCTCTCGGACTGGAAACTGACTCCGGAACAGTTTTGGAAACACAGAACTAGGACCGCCAACAGACCGAGACCACTTATAGTTGGAATGATTCTCACAGCCACCACCTATTAATGAGACGGATGGCCCCGCGCTTTCGTCTCAAAATTGTTTTGATGTTTTGCGATTCTTGTCGCCATGTCTCAAATTGAGACAGGCCGGTCCTAAGAATTATGGGGCGGACATTTTTAGCCCTCATTATGCTTTTGTCGCCGTTTGCCATTGGCGCTGAAGCTCTGAATGACACCGAAATTTTTGTGCGCTGTTACGCTCATCTCTCCTGCTTGATTCCAACCAAAAACGGAATGGCTGCCATGGATTTTCGTTTCATTTTGAGGCGTTCACCGCCGGCGTTCGCGGGCCTTAACACTTAATATGGTACACTTCGTAGTGCTGGTGTAAATGGGATGGGACATGGATAAATCGAATTTCATTGTGCGTTTTGGAATCACATTCGCTATTTTTGTAGGACTCTTTCTATTTCAAAACTGCGGTCAGGGATTTAATTCTGGTGGAAGCGCAAGCGATGCTTCCAGCCAGAATTTGGAAAATTCCGCACCTTCACCAGGGCCATCGCCCGATCCTGGTCCCGGTCCCGGTCCCGGTCCCGGTCCGGCGCCCATGCCCATGCCGACACCGGTGGCCATGGTTGAGGCACCCATTTCCTCCCGCGGCTACCACACCTGCGCCATCAATGCGCAAAATATGGTTTTATGCTGGGGCGCCAATAATTTTGGGCAGCT
>JANMVK010000202.1:0-4926 GCA_031392725.1 Pseudobdellovibrionaceae bacterium | reverse complement strand
TATTAGTCAACTTAAGCGCGTTGAAAATTTCCGGCATATCGCCATCGGGAAATTCCACGTCGATCACGGGGCCCATCACCTGTCTGACATATCCAGCTTGCAGTTGCATCTCTATCTCCTCTTTACATCGGTAACCCCGTCGACGGGGTTACCCTTTTAACGCTTCAGCACCGCTGGTGATCTCAATCAACTCAGTGGTAATCGAAGCCTGACGAAGTTTATTGTAAGTCAAAGTCATGGAACGGATCATCTCACCGGCATTTTTGGTGGCGCTTTCCATTGCCGCCATCCGCGCGCCGTGTTCGGCCGCGACGCTCTCACACATCGCCCGGTACACTTGCGATGAAAAATGCTTCTTCAGTAAATCATCGATGATCTCTTCAGGCGATGGCTCAAAGATCAAGTCTTTGGAGAAGGTCGCTTTGCCTTCCTTGTTCTCTTCGGTCAAATTCGCTTTGGAAACATCCACCGGCAGCAGAGTTTCGCGAGTCACGATCTGTTGAATGGCCGATTTGAACTCATTGTAAATCAAGAAAATCGAATCATAACCACCGCTGGTGAATTCTCCCATCAAACGTTCGGCCACATTGGTGGCCATACTGAAGGAAACCTCCCGCGCCAGATTCAAGATATTATCGACGCCGGTGATCTTGCGGTTGCGGAAAAAATCCGCGCCCTTGCGGCCGATAAACAAGAAGTCCATCTTCTCGTACTTGCCCTTGTTGTCTTGATAAAATTTGTAGGCGAAGCGGTTGATGTTGTTGTTAAAGCCCCCGGCCAAACCACGGTCGGAAGTCAGCACCACCAGCAAAACTTTTTTCGGCTCGGCATTCGTGCTGAGCAGGGGATGCTGAATGCGGTGAGTGCTGGCCACATCGGCGATCACCGACAACAAGGCCTTCGCGTAGGGCCGCAGATTTTGAATGTTATTCTGCGCCCGGCGCAGCTTTGCCGCCGAAACCATTTTCATGGCCCGCGTGATCTGCTGCGTGTTCTTCACACTCTGAATCCGGTTACGGATATCCCTTAAATTGGCCATGGCCCCTTATGACTTCACAATCGGCTTGAAGATAGCTTTGAATTCTTCCAAAGCGGTCTTCAGCTCACGTTTAGTTTCATCGTCCAGCTGTTTTTTCTCACGGATATTGGTCAAAACACGGCTGTACTTGCTCTCAATAAACTCAATCATCTCTTTTTCAAAACGGCGCACATCGGTTTCCGGAATCCAATCCACATATCCGTTGGTGGCTGCCCAAATCACAGCAACTTGTTTTTCCACGGCATAAGGGCTGTATTGCGATTGCTTAAGCAACTCCACCAGACGCCGACCGCGCGCGAGCTGATTTTGCGTGGCCTTATCCAAGTCGGAAGCGAAGGCCGCGAAGGCCTCCATCTCGCGGAACTGAGCGAGCTCCAGTTTCAAAGTTCCCGCTACCTGTTTCATGGCTTTAATTTGAGCGTTACCGCCCACGCGAGACACAGATTTACCCACATCGACCGCGGGACGAATCCCTTTATAGAACAAGCTGCTCTCTAGAAAAATCTGTCCGTCGGTAATGGAAATCACATTGGTCGGAATGTAGGCCGCGATGTCACCGGCCTGGGTTTCAATAATTGGCAGCGCGGTCAAGGAGCCGGCGCCCAGCTTGTCGCTCATTTTTGCGGCGCGCTCTAATAGGCGCGAGTGAACGTAAAACACATCACCGGGATAAGCTTCGCGGCCGGGAGGGCGACGGAGCAACAACGACAACTGACGGTAAGCCTGAGCCTGTTTAGTTAAATCATCATAAATGATCAGAGCATGCCTGCCGGTGTCGCGGAAATATTCGGCCATGGTGCAGCCGGTGTAAGCCGAGAGAAACTGCAGAGGAGCGGGATCAGAAGCAGTCGCCGCGATCACCGTGGTGTATTCCATGGCACCAGCATTACGCAGTTTTTCCACCACTTGGGCGACTGTCGATTTTTTCTGTCCGATGGCCACGTAGAAACAATGAACGTTCTGGCCTTTTTGATTGATGATCGTATCGAGCGCGATGGCAGTTTTTCCGGTTTGGCGATCGCCAATGATTAATTCCCGCTGGCCGCGGCCGATGGGAATCATGGAGTCGATGGATTTAATTCCGGTCTGCAGCGGCTCATGCACCGATTTACGGGCAAGAATGCCGGGCGCCTTCAGTTCCACAAGACGGGAGTGGGGAGTATCAATCGGTCCGCGGCCATCGATCGGGCGGCCAAGGGCATCCACCACGCGGCCGAGAAGCGCTTCGCCCACCGGCACTTGCACGATGCGCTTGGTGCGTTTAACCGTGTCGCCTTCTTTGATATCGCGGTCATCGCCGAAGATCACCACGCCGACAGAGTCAGATTCCAGATTCAAAACCATTCCATAAATTTGCTTGGGGAATTCCACCAGCTCACCGGCCATGGCTTTTTCCAAACCGAAAATCCGCGCCACGCCGTCACCGACCGACAACACGCTCCCGGTTTCGCTGACCTCAATGGCCTTATTATAATTTTTAATTTGTTCTTTAAGAACCCGGCTGATCTCGTCGGCGCGAATCGTGGTTTCCATGTTACTGGACACTCCTAGTTAATTGCTCTTTAATTCTGATCAAATGCGAACTTAAGGAATCATCAAAAGTGAAGCTGCCCACTTCGGCGACCAGGCCACCCAACAAAGTGGGGTCTTCCTTGTAAGTGAGGATCACTTGTTTCTTGGTGGCTTTACCCACCAGCTGCTCAATGCGCTTGCGCTCCTCGGGAGGCAGCACGGTCGCCGACCGGACCACGCCGCGAGTGACCCCATGGGCCTCGTCGGAGATGGCTTGATAGGCGATCATAATTTCGGGAAATAAATCGAGGCGGTTCTTGCGCGCGAGCACCAGCAAAAAATTTTTAAGAACTTCCGGCAGTTTCACTTTAGCCGCCAGGCCTTCAATCGCTTTCACTTTATCAGTCGGGCGGATCACCGGCGAATGGACGAACTCGATGATGTCTTTCTCTAAACTGAAAGCGTCGTCTATCACGCGCATCTGTTCAAACACGGCGTCTTGTTCGTTGGTTTCTTTGGCGAGGTTATAAACCGCGCGGGCGTATCGGGTCGCCACCAGCAGGCTTCTCATCCACCCACCACTTGAATCTTCTCAGCGAATTCCCGCTGGAGTTTTTGCTGTTCACTGGAGCTCAAATTCTTTTTTAGATTTTCGCGGGCGTCGGCGATGGCGTTTTCTAACAGCTCTTTGCGCATTTGCGCTTTGGCTTTTTCCACTTCCACCTTCACGGTGCGCTCGGCCTCTTGTTGCATCCGCGCGGATAAGGTTTTGCCCTCAGCCAGCATGCGGCCGCGCAGCTCTTGCGCCTCACTGCGCGCCTGTTGCTCGACTTGGCCGGCGGTTGATTCCAATTTCACTAAGCGCTCTTTCACCGCGGATTTATTTTTTTCCGCCTCAAGGCGCGCGGTTTCGGCGCGGCTCACGAGTTGCTGATAATCGCGGGCGCGGTGTTCAAAATGCGCCTTTACGGTTTTGCGCATAATCACAAACAGGATGATCAGCAGAAATGAAATGTTAAAGGTCTGAACGAAAATTGAACTCCAGGGAATTCCCCCAGCTTCATGCCCGGCCGCCGCGTGGGCCGCCCCATGATCTTCGGCGAAAGCCTGACTGACCATTAAAAGCCAATAAATCATGTGCTCAAATCCTTACCCAGCAATTTCTGGTTGATGATTTTCGCCACGTCGGGAATTTCTTTAGTGAGCTGCGCTTGCGCCGCCTGCATGTCGGTTTGAATTTGTTGGCGTGCGCCGTCGACCACAACTTTGGATGTCGCGCGGGCCGCGCTCACCATCTTGTCGTATTCTTTTAAAGCTTCGGCCCGAGTTTGATCATAAACCGAACGGTAGCGTTCGTTGGCCACTTGCGCTTTCATGGCGAACTGGTCTTCGAGATCCTTAGTTTCCGCGATGTAGCGTTCAGCCAGCTCCGCCTGTCCAACAGTGGATTCCGCGCGTTTTTTAAAGGCTTCAAAATACGGCCCGAAGAGGAAATATTTTAAGACGATAAACACGGCCAGAAAAATGCCAAGCTGCATACCGAGGGTCTGATTGACCCCTAATGAAATTAGTAAGCTCATAGGTGAGACTTATATATGTGACGAAATCAGCCGTGTAAATTAATTCTTCGGCATATATGAGGCGCCTTCGAACAAAACCCCTTCGTCGATGCGAAGCGAGGGTGTTGTGACGGTGCCTTGGAAGATGGCCGGCGGATGCATGATCACCCGTCGACGCGCAAAGATATTGCCCTTAACGGCACCCGAGATAATCACCGTTTCAGCCTCAATTTGGGCCTCCACGTGGGCGCCTGGATTAATTACAAGTGTGTCATTGGTGAAGATTTCGCCGCGGAAGTGGCCACCGATCCGAACGGTGCCTTCAAAAGTCAGCCGGCCATCGAACGACGCACCCTTTTCGAGAAGCGCGGTCACCGCATTGGCCTTGTCTGAACCTTTGTCTTTTTCTATCTCCGCCATGAGTCCCTAAGGGTGTCGGCCACTTGGTTTAGCTCTTCATCTGAATAGAAGTGGATTACGATTTTGCCCTTACCACTATCATAATCTAGCGCCACTTTTGAGCCGATCAATTTTTGCAATTCCTCGCCTAGATCGGCGGCCGCCTTAGCGCGGGCATCCAGTTTTTTGGTCGTCGCCGAGTCGGTTGCGACTTTGGCCCTGGCCACCAGCTTTTCCAGTGCGCGGACGCTGAGACTTTCCGATTTGGCTTTGTTCGCCAGCTGACTCTGAAGTGAACCGTCCTCCACTCCGAGCAGGACTTTGGCCTGACCGAGCGAGATTTCGCCTTTTGACACCATCTGTCGTACGCCCGGCTCAAGCTGCAGAATGCGCAGTACGTTGGTTACCGTAGCTCGC
>JANMVK010000087.1:0-2399 GCA_031392725.1 Pseudobdellovibrionaceae bacterium | reverse complement strand
TGCCGGCCGTCGGGCGACCACGAAGGAGCCTCATTGTTGGCGGCCTTGCCGTTCGGCTTGCGCGAGTCGGTCATGCGCTTCAAATTGGAGCCGTCGGGGCTCATGGTGAAAATATCAAAATGCTCTTTATCATGGCCGGCGAAGGCGATGGTCTTGCCGTCGGGCGACCAAGAGGGCGAGGCATTGTACTGACCCGCGAAGGTGATGCGCTTGGGATTGCTGCCGTCGAGATTCATAACCCACACGTGCGGGCGGCCGGCGCGGTCGGAGGAGAATGCGATCTTGGTGCCATCGGGAGAAACGGCGGGCTCGACGTTCATGGCACGGTTGGGCCCGCGCGTGAGCTGGGTCAGCGATTTTCCATCGGCGCTCATTTTATAAATATCCGGATTGCCGTCCTTGCTCAAGGTCAGCAGCAAATATTGGTCACCGGGCAAAAAGTTGGCTCCGGAGTTCATACCCTTGCGGTAGGACACCAAAAATCTTTTGGCGCTGGCGAGGTCATAAATAAATAAATCGGCGTTCCGCACTTTTTCCACCTCGTGCATCGGATAACCGGTGTAGGCGATTTTGTCGCCCTTGTTGGACCAAGTGGGCGACAGCGCGAGCGAGTTGTGAGAAGTGATTTTGGTGGGAGCGAAACCATCCCAATCCATCACGTAAACTTCCTTATTGGAAGTGCCGGGGGGCTTACCCGTCGCCACCACCCGGCTGGTGAACATTCCGCGCTTGCCGGTCAGAGCTTTAACCAAATCATTGGAAAAGGTGTGAGCCATCCGGCGGACCGCGCTCACAGGCCCTTTATAGTTCTTGCCCACCACCAATTTAGCCGAGGGCACATGATAAACATAAGACTCCATCGACAATTCATCGCCGACAATTTGATAAGCCGCGCGCACCAGGAACTCCGCGCCGATGGTCTTCCAATTTTCAAATTTAAAGCCGTTGGGCGAGCCGGGCGCGGGGCGCAACCCCACCTGGCTGGGATTTTCCAAATAAGCTTCCGGTTTAATGAAAGTGAAAAAGTTGGACACGCTTAAATCGTTATAAATAATGCGGTAAAGATTCTGCCCGGCTTGAATATGGCTGGCGTTGGTCGATTGAGTGCCGACATACATCAGGGGCGTCAGCGCCACCAAACTTTTTTTGACTTGGCCTTTACCGATATCAATAAAAATTTGAGAGGAGTCCTGCGCGGGGGCCATGGCTCCCGCGAAGAGAATCAACACGCAAATAATGCTCTGCTTACAGGAAAGTAACGGCGTACCTTTATTCATAATCACTCCGGAAAGTTTAAATATATTCCAAAAGCTTTAAACCGGCTGCGCAAATCGTCAGGCGGAGCCGGTAGTGGTGAACTCGCATCCACCGCGTCCAACGCCGCTTTATCAAAAACCATATTGCCGCTGCTGCGGTGGACCACTCGTTTGGTCACATAGCCCCGCTCATCAATGTACACCTGCAACTGGGCCTTGAGACTCGCCTCGGCCATCCACTCCGGAATAGTATATTGGCTGTGAACCTTAGTCTTCAACTCTTGTATGTAACGGCTGTAGGCCATTTTCGAAAGTCCAGTTAGATCGCTGCCGTCCTTTTTCTCATTACCCTTGAGGACCACGGCGGCTTCCCGCTGCTTATCGGCGGCCAGGGAATCCTTGATTTTATCGAGAGCCTTATCGCGCTCGTTCTGGCTTTTTAAATCTTTAAGAATCTTGTCCTGGGTCCTTTTCAGGTCCTGCTTTTTGGTTTTGGGATTTGGCATCTGCGGGCCCAGCGGCTTGACCACCGGCTCGGACATGGCCTCTTTGGGCGGCAGCTTCGGTTTTTTAGGTTCCGGTTTGGCTTCGGGCTTAGCGGCGGGCAATTCCTTTGGCATTTCCGCCATTTTCTCCGGCAGCCCGACCACGTCGACTCGGATCGAATTGCGCAGGTCGAGTGGTTCGTGCGGCACCAGCACGGCCTGCACGAAAATTAATAGCACTACGGCGATATGCAGGCCGATGGAGATAAAAATATTGCGCGACAAAGTGTCGGTCATGCGCGGTTCATCTCCCCGTTTTTGGCAACGTGACCATGCCGATGGAATAAATTCCCGCGGCGCGGATTTCGCCCATGGCTTCGGCGACGGTGCCGTAGTCCACTTGCTTATCCGCCTGAATATAAATCTGCTTGTCTTTACGGGTGGAAAAAATTGCTTTGAGTTTCACGCCGAGAGAGTCCATTTCCAGTTTGGCGTCGCCGGCGTGGAGCGAGCCGTCCTTCTTAATCACCAGCACAAACGGATCTTCGGTGGTCGGCACGCCGGTGTTGGCGGTTTCCGGCAGTTGCACGTCGAGCCCTTGCTGCATCATCGGCGCGGTCACCATAAAAATAATCAGAAGCACGAGCATCACGTCGAC
>JANMVK010000074.1:0-5852 GCA_031392725.1 Pseudobdellovibrionaceae bacterium | reverse complement strand
ACCTTGCGCGGATCGGCGGCAAAAGGTGAAATAGAAAATGGAAACGCATCAACGGTGGCGTACACTCGTGAATGGGTGTACTTTTTTAGTTTCGGACAGGAGTTTTGATTTTTGCGGAATATTGCATGGATGCGGATTTTTGGATTGTTTGCGGGTTTGTTCACATTGGCCCTTGCCCTATTCGTGGGAGTCACGATTTGGGTATTCTACCATCCCGAACGGACCTGGCGCATTGTCGCACCCATCGTGATTTCGAAGGACATTCAAACTTCGTGGTCGTCATGGCAATTTAAGGCGCAGAAAACTTCACTTAAACACTGGCATTTTGATTGGACGGTGACCGGCTTCAAGGTCGCGCGTACGACTCCCAACATTTATTTGCAATTTGATATTAAGTTAGCGGGAAATGTTAACTTTTTTGATCCGCGCACCGGTGTCCAGTTCGAGACTTTTGAAGTGGTCAGCACCTCTCCGGGAATTCTGGAAATTGCCGCCACTCAGACCAAGAGCAAAGCCAATCCCCATGAGCAGGTCGAAACCTTGCGCAGCCAGATTTATTGGCTGAACCGCACCATTGGCGCCGATAAAATTAAAATTTCCATTCCGCAAATATCCCTCACCACGGGAACCAATCCCACACTCAAAATAAATTTGGATGTGAACAAACCGGGTAAGGCTGACCCGCTGGCCGTGGAAGTGAAGGGCGCCGCCAAAGGCGCTTCGTTTGAGGGCGGCCTCACGGCCAGTTTACGTTTGGATCAAGCCGCCGCCGGAATCGCCTTCGTCAAAGGCGATGTGAGCGGAAAAGGTAAAGATTGGTCGGTCACCAGCCAATATGATCTTTCGCTTCCGGAGCAGCAGCTGGTGTTAAACTATAAAATCAAAGGCGCCTATGGCGCCGGCCCCAACCCGCCGACTGGAACCGCCGATGGTCAAGCGTCGATACAAAGCAGTCAAATCGTGGTCAAAGGCAAATCAGACATCGATCATTTGCCGGGCGGATATGTTTCGTCCGTAAAAGGCGCTGAATTTTCCATGGAGCTTCCGCTGTGGCCGGGAGTGGTGTTGAGCCATTTAGCCAGTCACGCCAGTATCAGCGCGCCGGTGGCCTTGTCTTTTATTTCACCCGAAGTGCGCGCGCAGCTGGAAAAAAATTGCGTGTGCAAATGGCCCACGGTTTTAAAAGCCACCTTGGATGGCAAGGTGTGGGCTTCGCACATCTTCGACAACGTGCCGGAAGACCGGCCGGTGGCCAATCTCAGTTTCAAATTTGAACCGGTCAACAATTCGCTGCTGGTGCTAAATCTCGCTGGAGAAATGCGTGTCACTCACACCAAGACTCAATCGTTTTCATTTTCTCCCACGGTTGACGCCAATATAAAATTTCCCAATTTTCAGGCGGTCAAAGGCTGGCTCGAGTCCAACCGGATTATGGTGCCGTCGCCCTTTGATATTTTGCAGGGATCGATCGAGGCCACCGTCAAAACCACATTGTGGCAAAGTGACAAGGGCTTGGTGATTCCCATCGACGCCAAGGCCAACTTAGCCTCCTCCGAACAAAAAGTGGTGCTCGACAGTAAAATTGTTTTATATATTCCTGAAACTTTTAAAAGCATGGATATCGTACTCGATTTCACCGTGCATGAGATGATCGTGGAGCTGCCGCCACTCGACCCGGTCCAAGGCTTTCCGCAGCTGGCAAAAGATTCGCGCTTGATAATGGAGCCCGACGGTGTCGCCAAATCGGACGCATTTAAGTTCCGCTTGATGTACGGCATCCGCACGTCAAAACCGGGATCAATTCGTTTGTTGTCTAAATTAGCCAAGCCCGCCATTCCAGTTTCACTGGATCTCGACCGCACAGCGAAGGGCGACACCTTGGGCAGCATCCGCATCGAGCCCTTCGAATTAAATTATCTCCACCGCACCATGAACATCGATCAGTTGCGTGTGATTATGGACGACCGCGAGACGGCAGACTTCGCCGTGGACGGGCGTTTGCGGATGGAGCAGAGCCAGTACAAAGTGGCGATCGTAGTCAGCGGCTCGTTGCGCTCGCCGTTGATTAAGTTGAGCAGTGAGCCGGAGTTGTCGCGTTCGGATATCGTGTCGGTGCTGTTGTACGACCGCACCAGCGATCAGTTAGTTTCCGCGGACCGAGAGACTGTGGGAAGTTTCGAGGCGGCCATTTCCGATCGTGCGATTGGTTTGTTGGGTTTGTGGGTGTTCGCATCGACGCCGATTCGCAGTTTCTCTTACAATCCGTTAACCAAGGTTTATTCCGCGACTGTGAAGTTGGCTGAGGGCACTACGGCTTCCATTGGTACCGATTGGGAAGAGGCTGCGCAGTTGGAAGTTCGTAAGCGGGTGACTCGGCGTTGGGTGTTGACCGCCTCGTGGGCGCCTTCGGATTCCAAGGAGCAGCTTGGTAAGTTGGTGCTTCAATGGGAGAAGCGGTTTTGAGTCATGCCCACGACATCGGGCGCTGGCGTGAGTACCCAGCACTTGCGACGTCGCAAGTGACCTTGGTCTAGGTCGACAGCGTCGCAAATTCTCTCTAAACTAACCTAAATGAAGTCTTTCATATTCATAATGCTAGCCATCATCACCGCCGGATTCTCCGCAATCGTGGCCAATCCGGAATGGATTCGCGTCGAACAATTCCAGATCGATTTGTCCGAAAGTTCGACCGAAGATTTGCTGTTTCAACGGATTAAAACCACGCTCAGCGGGCAAATGAAAGTCTACGAAGGCCGATTTTTCTGGGAGCTTCCGCTAAAAACTATTTATGAACTTGTTAGCAAAGACAAACGCGTAAAAAGAGTAAACATCTATCGAGAATTCCCATCAAGAGTAAGACTAGAAATCGAACCGCACACTCCGCTACTCGCGTACCTTGCACGCGACGGGAGAATTTATCCCGTCGCGAGAGATGCAACACTACTTCCAGCACTCGCCGCACACGAAGCTCCCGATTTACCAATCCTCCGAGGAGACGAACTCCGCGATGAACCGCTCTTAAGAGAGGTTGCACTCGAACTTCTCGCCACTGTGCCTGAAGAAGGAGCACTTCGGAAGAAAACCATTTCGGAAATTCTCTACACTCGCAAAGAAGGATTCAAAATTTTTGTCTCAGGGCCCGCGAGTGAAGTGAAGTTGGGTGATACAGACTTTGGTCCAAGGCTTTCGCGCGTGCAAAAAGTCATCGGGTATCTCGACTCACAGAACATTAAAGGTCGCGTCATCGACGCTCGCTTCTCCAAGAAAGTTGTTGTCAGAGTGCGTAACACTCCCTAGCCTTACATCAGGGAGCATGGACGCTCGAACACAACTTTAGTTTGGACTCCCGAGGGATGACCCAATGGCAAAGGACGCCAAATCAAACCCACGCATGGTTGCGGGGCTGGACATAGGCACAACTAAAGTCGCCTGTGCGATAGGCCGGTTTGATAATGGACAACTAGATATCATCGGTGTGGGAACTGCCCCTAATTCGGGCATGCGCCACGGAGTTGTGGTCAATATTGACGCCGCAACGGATGCAATTAAAAAAGCCAAAGACGAAGCGGAGCTGATGGCCGGAGTGCGAGTCGACAATGTTTGGCTCGCGGTCGGCGGCGCGCACATTCAAAGTTTTTCATCGGCCGGCATGGTCGCCATTCGCCACAAAGAAGTTCAGCAAGACGATGTCGACCGCGTGATTGAAGCGGCTAAAGCCGTCGCCATTCCGCAAGACCGCCAAGTTCTGCACGTACTCCCGCAAGATTTTAGAATCGACGGCCAGCTGGGAATTTTTGATCCCATCGGCATGAATGGCGTTCGCCTCGAAGCCAGCGTCTTTATCGTCACCGGTTCAACTTCCGTAATTCAAAACGCAATGAAGTGCACGCAACGCGCGGGTTTGAAAGTGGAAGGCCTCGTTTTACAACAATTGGCCAGCGCTTTAGCGGTATTAAGCGCGGACGAGAAAAATCTCGGCACCTGCGTGGTTGATATCGGCGGCGGCACTTGCGAAATGATCACTTACTTTCAAGGCGCCGTGATTCACGCCGGGATTTTACCGGTTGGTGGCGCGAACTTCACTCATGACGTGGCGATCGGCCTCAAAACCACGCAAAATCACGCCGACACATTAAAACGTAAATTCGGTTGCGCTCTGCCCGAGATGATTGCTGAAGATGAAGCCATCGAAGTCGAGAGCGTGGGCGGCCGCAAACCGCGCACACTCATGCGCCGGGATTTGTGCGAAGTTCTAGAAGCGCGCGCGGAAGAAACTTTAGAATTGATTCACGGCACTTTGATCGAACTCGGTTTGCTCGGCAAACTAGGTTCCGGCGTGGTTCTGACGGGCGGGGGCAGCTTGCTTCACGGCCTGGTGGAAATGGGCGATTTTATTTTAGATGTTCCGGTGCGCAGGGGCTGGCCGGAACGGGTGGGCGGATTGGTCGACGTTGTTCGGCAACCCTCATGTTCCACGGTGGTGGGACTGATGCTCTATGGTCTTTCACAAGATAAGGACGCGAAAGTGTCGCTTGAGAATAAGGCCAGTGATTGGACTAAGAAAATGAAGAATCTTTTGGGGATTTAATATTGTTCGGTCGCGTCGACGCGACCGAATGAAAGCAACGGGGGACACATGTTCGAACTCGAAGAAAATTCTAACTCAGGCGCCACGATAAAAGTCATCGGCGTTGGCGGTGGCGGCGGCAATGCCGTACAAACCATGATCGAAGGCGGATTGACCGGGGTTGAATTCGTCGTCGCGAACACCGACCGTCAAGCACTGGCCGCGAATAAAGCTGAAGGCAAAATTCAACTGGGACGTGAACTCACCAAGGGCTTGGGCGCGGGCGCAAATCCCGAAATCGGCCGCAGGGCCGCGATTGAATCCTATAATGACGTCGTCGCCGCGCTCGAAGGCGCCGACATGGTGTTCGTCACAGCCGGCATGGGCGGTGGCACTGGAACGGGCGGCGCACCTGTCGTCGCCAAAATTGCCAAAGAATTGGGCGCGCTGACCATCGGTGTGGTGACTAAGCCGTTTATTTTCGAAGGTAAGAAACGTAAAAAGCACGCCGACGATGGGATTCGCGAACTGCAAGAGAGCGTGGATACGTTGATCTGCATTCCCAATCAAAAATTGTTGAGCGTGGCGAGCGAACAGACTCCTTTGCTTGAAACTTTCCGCAAAGCCGATCAAGTTTTGTTACACGCGGTAAAAGGCATTTCGGATCTGATTAACATCCGCGGTTTGATCAACTTGGATTTCGCTGACATCCGCACGGTCATGGCCGCTAAAGGCATGGCGATCATGGGCTCAGGCACGGCCAACGGCGAAAACCGCGCGATCGAAGCGGCCACGCAGGCCATTTCCTCACCGCTGCTTGAAAATATCTGCATCGACGGCGCCACCGGCATTATCATCAACGTCACCGGTGGACCGCACCTCACTCTGTGGGAAGTGAACGAAGCTTCGACTCTGATTACCGAAGCCGCGCATCCCGATGCTGAAATTATCTTCGGCGCGGTGATCGATGAATCCATGGGCGAAAATGTCAGTGTGACTGTGATTGCGACGGGTTTTGGAACTCCTCTGGCCAAACAAGCCAGCGACCAAATGTCGCGCCTTCATAGCGCGACCGAGAAACTCGCTCAGGATCTGAGCGCTCAGTCGTATGAGACCATCAGTCTCAGCACGGAAACAGGGCCTGCGGCACCGGCACCGGCTTTCACGCTGGAGAAAAAGGCCATGCCCGCTCCGGCACCAGTGCCTCAACAGCGAGGTTCCCTCCCCCGTGATGTGCTCTTAGCCAAGGCCCGCGCCTACCGCGACAGCCAAATGACCCGCGAAG
>JANMVK010000034.1:0-2506 GCA_031392725.1 Pseudobdellovibrionaceae bacterium | reverse complement strand
TAGTGAACCCATAAACACCCGCACCGCGTGGATATCCCAGCCGTTAAGCGAATTGGTGTGCGTGTACAACACTTCAAACACACTGAGCTGGGCCGTGTACCAAACCAGTTCACCGAGAATACGCACCACAAAATTCAGCCGGTATTCCATGTCGGCCATCAGACTCATTTTAATAAACTGAAGCCAGATTCGTAAGTAGCGCACCTAAGCCCCCGTCCCGGTGTACTCTTGCAATCCCCGCCGCCACATAAATTGCGCGAGCGCGCCCATCACCAGCAGACCCAAGGTGATGCTTAAAAAGCTCTGCCACACCACTTCGCTGCCAAAGCGGCCGGTGATATAACCCACGGGAATATAAACCCCCGCGGAGAAGGGCAGATAAATCAGCCACGACTTTAACGGTTCGGGATATAAATCGAGGGGAATCAACTCGCCCGCGAAAATCCACATGGCCATATTTTTTATGCCCGTGAGAGAGCTGGCGCGGCTAATGAAAAAGGCCATGCACGCCACGCAGAACGACATGGTGTGCACAAACACTAGATAATAGGCGACCAGCAAAAACACCAGGGGCAGGCGATCCACCTGCATGCTCGCGCCCAGAATCCAGCACGCCACCACCGGAATGACAAAAGACAACACCGCGATGAAAAGTTTGTAACCCATAAATTGCGCCAGAAAATATCCGTAAAAGGAAATCGGCCGCATTAGGATCGCGTTGACCTGCCCCGACTCGATATCGGAGTGCATGGTGAATTCATACATCCAGTTGGTGGTCACGCGGCCGAGAAAGTTGGCCCACAGAGCATAGCCTAAATAATATTCCCGGCCGAAACCGCCCAAGGTGTTGCCCGCGAGACTCGCGATGATGGCGGACCAAAGCATGGCCTCGATGCTCGCCGTGAGAATGGGCTGCACCAGAGCATCGACGATAAAATTAACCCGATACTCAAGTTGCGAGAGGATTGCGAGCCGGGCGGCGGCCAGATTCCTTCTCAAAAAACTTGTGAATAACTTCCTCAAAATCCGTTTCCTCGCTCTTAATATCCAATTGCAGATTTTTTTCGGCGTGGGCGACAAAATCCTCCACCCGTCCGTCATAAACAATTTCCCCGCGCGAAATCAGCAGCAAACGGTCGGCTAGGCGCGAGATGTCGTCCATGTAGTGGCTGGTGAGGATGATGGTCGGCTGATATTCCTTCACGTACTCGGTTAAAAACGTGCGGATGGTGTTTTGCGCCAGCACATCGAGCCCAATGGTGGGCTCATCCAAAAACAAAACGCGCGGCCGGTGCAACAACGAGCCGATGATTTCCATTTTCATGCGCTCGCCGAGCGAGAGGCGGCGCAACTGCACGTAGAGCTGATCCGTGCAATTCAACCGGTCCGCCAACGCCAGCCAGTCCTTTTTGGCCTGCACGCGGTCGAGATCATAGATGTGAGAGAGCAAATTGAAACTGTCGGCGGCGGGAAGATCCCACCACAGCTGCGCCTTCTGCCCTAGCAAGATCGAAATCTGCCGCAAAAATTCAGATTTGCGTTCAAAGGGTTTAAATCCCAGCACCGAAACCTCACCCGTGCTCGGATAAATCAAACCGGAGAGGATTTTTAACAATGTGGTTTTGCCCGCGCCATTGGCGCCGACCAAACCCACGATCTGCCCGCCCTCGATAGTTAAAGTGGTGGGCTTAAGTGCTATTTTATATTCCGTCTGCCTTTTGAAAAAACCTCTAATGGCGCCCCACGCACCCTCTTGGCGCCGATAGGTTTTGTAGGACCGGCTGAGATCTTTGGTTTCTATAACTGGCGGCATGTTTGCGACATTATGTCGGCTTGACACGGGCGTCAACTGCGCCTAACTCCTCGGGTAACTAGGAGTAGGCTCATGATCCACAAAATTCTTCCAGCATTGTTCGTTTTGGCCGCGCTTCCAGCATGGGCCGAAGATCCACCCGCCAAAGTTATGGGTTGGAGCAAAAATGCCAATCTGGGCGTTAATTTGTCGTTTTCGTCGAGCAAAGATGTGGTCGGCCAAAGCGATGGCACCAGTGAAACCTACGGCGCAAGTTTGAAATCCGGATGGAATCACAACACCGAGCGGGCCGAGTGGCGCACGGATCTGTCGTTTGCCGGCGCGACTTCCAAAACCTCCACAGTTGGACGTTTTACCAAATCCGCGGACGACCTGAAGCTGGCCACTATTTATCTCTATTCGCTGGAAAATCATCCCAAGATCGGCCCTTATGCGCGCGCGGAAGCGGCAGCTCCCGTATTTACCGGTGAGGACGTGCAGGCGGCGCCTAAAACCTACCGCTATCTCGATAGCAACACCGCCGTCACCGAAACCAGCGTTAAACTCACCGAAGGATTTAAGCCTTTAACCACCAAGGAAGCGGTGGGCTTTTTTTATAAGCCTGTACAAACCGAGATCCTCAAAATTGAAACCCGTGTGGGTGCGGCCGCCATGCAAGTCTCCGCCGATGGGCAATACTCCGTGAAACGCGTC
>JANMVK010000829.1:0-1300 GCA_031392725.1 Pseudobdellovibrionaceae bacterium | reverse complement strand
TTAAAATACGCAAACCAAAACATCGGCGCGTGAACAAAAAACGCGATCATCGCTCCGCGCGCCCAGTTGCCCAAATAAAATTGATGAATGCCCTGCAGGCCGAGAAACGCCATTAGACCATAGGCGATCTTCAGAGATTTTGGTTTTTTGGGGCTCACTTATAATCATCCACCGGAGGACAAGCACACACCAGGTTTTTGTCGCCATAGACATTGTCCACGCGGCCGACGCTCACCCAAAATTTACGTGTCCGCACCCACGGCAAAGGGAAGGCGGCTTTTTCACGTCCGTATTTATGCGGCCAGGAATCTGAAAGCAAATGAGTGTAGCAGTGCGGAGCATTTTTCAAGACATTGTCGGCGCGGTCAGCTAGGCCTTTTTCAATCTCGGCAATTTCTTTGCGGATCTGAATCATGGCCTCGACAAAACGGTCGAGCTCCTCTTTGCTTTCGCTCTCCGTCGGCTCGATCATCAGCGTTCCCACCACCGGCCACGACATCGTCGGAGCGTGGAAGCCGTAATCCATCAAGCGTTTGGCGATGTCTTCCACCGTGATGCCGGCACTGTCTTTAAACGGACGCACGTCCAAAATACATTCGTGCGCGACAAAACCATGTTTGCCCTTATATAGAGTGGCGTAATGCGGACTCAATCGGCGTGCGATGTAGTTGGCGTTTAGAATCGCGGTTTCAGTGGCGGTTTTTAAACCTTCGCGGCCCATCATGGCGATGTACCCCCACGAGATCGGCAAAATTCCAGCGCTGCCCCAGGGGCTGCTGGTGGTCGAGGTGATTCCGGTCTTGGGGCCAGCCTCGCTCACTAAGGAGTGCTTGGGCAGGAACGGTTTTAAATGTTCTCCCACGCCGATGGGACCGACTCCGGGTCCGCCGCCGCCATGAGGAATACAAAATGTCTTATGTAAATTCAAATGGCTGACATCCGCGCCCACTTTACCGGGCTTGCACAGTCCCACCATGGCGTTCATATTGGCGCCGTCCATATAAACCTGGCCGCCGCCCATATGAATCATTTCACAAATTTCTGAGAACGATTCTTCAAACACGCCATGGGTCGACGGATAAGTGACCATCAACGCGGCCAATGTATCCTTGTGCGTTTCTATTTTCGCTTTCAAATCGCTCAGATCAATATTGCCTTGATCATCACAAGCCACGACCACCACTTTCATTCCGGCCATGACCGCCGATGCGGGATTGGTGCCGTGGGCGCTCGAGGGAATCAAACAAATGGTGCGCTGGGGTTGACCCTTGGAGCGCAGATACTCGCGAATCACCAGCAG
>JANMVK010000784.1:0-2185 GCA_031392725.1 Pseudobdellovibrionaceae bacterium | reverse complement strand
TTGATGTTAAAGTCCGCCACGCCCGGCGCTTTTTACTTGATGGCGATAAAGTGAAAGTGAATCTTCGCTTTATGGGCCGTGAATTGGCGCACCAGGAATATGGAATGAGAACGTTAAGGCGCGTTCAGGACATGTTGATGGATGTGGCCATGGTCGAAACTCCGCCGAAACTCGAAGGTAAACAGGCCTTTTTGCTGCTCGCTCCCGATCCCGTAAAGGTGAAGGAATTCTTAAAGAAGCAGCCCAAACCTGAAGCGCCGGTCGAGCCGCTGGTGAGTGAAAAAGACGAGAAAGCCGAGAAGGCCGCGAAAGACGAGAAAGACGAGAAAGACGAGAAAGATTAGTTCCTAAGGGGGGACATATGAGATTTGTGTTGGCAGGTATTGTCCTGTTTCTGGCTGATTATGCGCTAGCGGCGCCGTTGAGCGCCGAGCGCATCGAATGCCGCCGTGTGACCGACGCCCGCAATGATCATGCGCAAGTGGTTCACAATCCGGTTGATGGCTCTCGGCAGATTGATATCACCAGCTCCGGCGGCTGGACGCTGAATCTTCACAAAATACTCGAGGTAAAATTCGAAATCAGCCGGCTGAAGTTTAACGTTGTGAAGCGGGCGTGCTCCCAAAAAACCGAAACCGCGACTTTTCCCACACTGTGCCATTTGGGCGCGGGCGAAGTGACGGTGTATGGTGACAAAGGAGAGACGGAGATCATTCCGGTTTATTTCTCCATGCTGCGAGTCTCGCCGATGACACTAGATGATCTGTACGACACTTTGGATACGGACGGATATCTGGCCCGGGTGACATTTGGAACTAAAGCCGGCCAGGATGTCACACTCACTACGATGTTTAGAACCGGAGAATGTTCGGTTCACTAGAGTTTCAGTTGGGCGCGTCGGCGATCCATTGTCTCAGGATCCGCTCGTTGCCCGAGAGATAATGCAAAATTCCCACGCTTTGGCTGCGGCTGCCGTCATCATTGACTTGCGGACGTAGCACCACTGAGATTTTTTTTCCATCGAGACCCGTGACGGTCGCAATAAAGGTTTCACCCAGTTCCGTGGGGGGCACATGGTCGAGGGAAAATCCCTTATTGGTGACGCCTTTGGTGGTCGACGCAAACGAACCGTCGGTGGACCTCACTTCCAAACGAAGTTGAACGCCGCCACTGCCGTTTCTGCGCTCGCGCGCGCCTCGATTGCCGCCGCCTCCAAAGCCACTGGGCGGTTCGGCGGGAGCTGCGACTGGAGCCGGGGCTGCGGCCGCAAGCGGTCCACCGACACCATCCATGGCTTTTTTGGCCATCTGGCTTCGTAAACCATCGCGTTCTTCTTTAAGCGCTTTCACTTCCAAAGCCGCTTGGCTTAGAGATGCCACTCTCTTCTCCAATTGTTCATTTACTTTTTGCAGTTCGCTAAAATGACCTTTTTCATCATGCAGCGCCGTCTGCAGCGCGGCCATTTTGCTGAGCAGAGCGTCCTTTTGATTTTCGGGTACCATCACGGGCGCGGCCGCATCCGGAAGATTCTGTTCAACTTCAATCCCACTGGGTTTAAATTTTCCCGCGACGGATTTTTGCACCACATCCATTTTGTGCATCATGGAGTAGAGCATAACGAAAAATCCAAACAGCAAAGTCATCATGTCGGCGTAGGACACCAGCCAGCGCTCGTCGGCGTGGGGTGTTTCATCCTCAAAATTGAGGAGTTCCGCCATTTCGTCGATCACGAATCATTCCCCGCAAGTTGGATCCCATTTTTGAGTGGAATGCGGTTTCGGGCGGCGAGAATATCTTGAATCACTTTGACGTCAGAGCGCTCTTTCATGGGCATGAAGCCGATTAGATATTCAAATAGCAACGCGGGGCTGGCCTCTTGGTGAATGAGCAAAATTCCGCCGGCCATCATTTCGCGCAATTGCTGATCTTCATAATTCAGCCGGGTCGCGCGGTCCGCGAGCGGAAGCAAAACTAAATTGGCAAATGCGATTCCCCAAAACGTCGCGACCAGCGCCACGGCCATGGCGGGACCAATCGTGTCCTGGCCTTCCGCGCCGCCGAGGCCCGTCATCATTGTCGTCAGATGAATGGTGAGCACCGCATGAGCGGGCTTCATTCCAAGTTCGACAAGACGATGCGAAAAATGACTCTTGTCACCATGAAACGGACTCCGTCGCTGACTCAG